>WGED01000178.1 GCA_015492915.1 Cyclobacteriaceae bacterium | reverse complement strand
TGAATTTGTTTAAAAAAGACCGACAGACAGTGAGGATCGAGATAAAGGACAATGGTATGGGGATTCCGGAAAATATCAGGGACAAGGTGTTTACCCCTAATTTCAGTACCAAATATACGGGGTCAGGCCTCGGGCTGGCCATTGCCAGAAAAGGCATTGAGCATGCCAACGGGAAAATATGGTTTGATTCTCATGAAGGCGTTGGAACGGAGTTTTACATAGAGTTACCGCTTGCCTGATGCACAGGTTTTTTTTTATCGTTTTTATGTTGTTGCCCATGGCTATGGTCGCACAGGATCCGCATACCAAATGCAGGAAGCTGAGCATCACCCGCCATGAAATCATGCTTGATTCCCTCACAGTGATCCCTTCATCGATCGAGATCAGGGAAATGCCCGAATTGTCATACATCTACGATCCTTCCACAGGATTTTTTTATTTCAATAAAATGTCACGAGACGATAGCGTCACGGTATGTTATCAGACCATTCCGTACCAATTGCATAAGACCTGGTCGCGCAAAGATGTAGTGGAGTATAACGAACAAAAGATTTATAGTTCCACAAGGACAAAACAGGAAGAGAAAAAAGTACTCGACCAGCGTGAGGAGCTTTTCCCTACCGACAACCTGCAGAAAAGTGGCAGTTTGTCAAGGGGTATTTCCTTTGGCAATGCACAAAATGTAGTTGTCAATTCGGCGCTCAACCTGCAACTGGAAGGAAAACTCGGAGAAAACCTGAACATCCGGGCTTCCATCACCGACCAGGAGGTGCCCTTTCAGCCTGAGGGCAACACGGCGCAGATACAGGATTTTGACAATATTTTCATAGAGCTGTATAACGATAATTTTTCATTGCGTGGTGGAGATGTTGTCTTCAGGAATAAGGCGTCACAGTTTCTCCGGTATTACAAAAATGTGCAGGGAGGCATGGCGACTGCACGGTACAAAACAGGCAAGAAGTCCTCGGCGGAGACATCGCTCGGCGTGAGTGTGGCTAAGGGAAAGTTTGCTTCGATACAACTGGAGGTGGAAGAGGGTGTGCCCGGACCGTACAGGATACGCATACCCGGCGCCAATGACTTTATCATCATTCTGGCCAATTCCGAAAAGGTGTACCTCGACGGAGTGTTGCTCCAAAGGGGATTTAATCACGACTATGTCATCGATTACAACAAGGCAGAGATACAATTTACGAGCAGGGTACTGATCACGAAATTCTCCAGGGTGCGTATCGATGTGGAATATTCCGACAGGAATTACAGCCGCAGCATCATCGCGGCCAGCCATTATCAGACGGTCGGAAAGGCCAATTTCTCATTCAATTATTATCAGGAAAAAGATAACCCCAACAAACCGCTGACTTTCAGCCTCAACAATGATGACAAGGAATTGCTGCGCAGCGTCGGCGATGACCTGGAGAGGGCCGTTAAAATGAGCGCTGTGGAGGTTTCATACAACAAAGAGGAGGTCCTGTACCGTCAAACCGATACGCTGGATGCTGATGGAAATCCGGTGAAAATATTCATTTATACCACGGACTCGGCGACCACACTTTACAGGGTTACATTCAGTGATGTAGGCGAGGGCAGGGGCAATTATATCCTCAGCCGCAGTACGGCCAACGGCAGGGTGTTTCAATGGGTATCGCCTGTTGGCGATGCACCTCAGGGCAGGTACGCCCCCGTTATCCGGATACCCGCACCCAACAAAAAAAACATGGTCACTGTGGGAGGCGGGTTTGATATCACAAAGTATGAAAAGGTTTTTACGGAAGTGGCTTTCTCGAACAACGACCTCAATCTGTACTCTGAAATCGACAATGAAGACAATAATGGTTTTGCCATCAAGGGAGGGTTTGAATCGCGGGACAGGCCTGTGAAGTTCATGAAGGGTTACAAATTTTCGGCTCTGGCCAATTATGAATTTGACAATGAATTTTTCACACCCATCGATCGCTTCAGATACATCGAGTTTGATCGCGACTGGAGCTACAAGCCCGGCGACAAGCCGGACACATCAGCCGATCATATTTTCAGCATCGGGGCGGGACTGGAGAAGGATGCTTTTAACAAGATTTCATGGAGGCTGGTAAACAGAAAACGTGATGCGTATGTGGACGGCACCCAGCAATACGTCGATTTTTCTCAGAGCATCGGCCGGTTTCAGATCGTGAGTGATGGATTTTTTATGAAAAATGCGACACAGGATTTCCGGTCAAAGTGGAACAGGGTGAACGCGAGTACTTTTTATAAAAGCCGGATTTTTGTGCCCGGGTACAAATTTATCCTCGATGAGAATGAGCTGAAACCCCTGGATTCCGACTCCATCACGGGTACGCAGATGAACTACAGGGAGCATCTGTTTTTTATAAACAGCAATGATACATTGAAAACCAAATTCGGTCTGTCGTACAGTATTCGCGAAGACAAAAGCCCGCAAGGCGGCGAGCTCCTGCGGGGCGATGACTCAAGAACCACCAGGTTTTTTGTCAACACCTCGGTAAACCCGAACCAGAAGCTCAATTTTCTGTTTACATACAGGGACAACAAAAATTATCTGACGGGCGGCACGCCAATAAATGAGGAGACGCTCATCATTCGCGCCGACTGGTATGCGGCTTTTTTCAAACGGCATGTTCGATCCGACCTCACCTATGCCACGGGGAGCGGCAGGGAGCTGAGGCGGGAATTCGTCTTTGTGCAAGTGCCTACCGGCAAAGGCACCCACACCTGGCGCGACGACAACGGCGACGGCATACAGGATCTTAGCGAGTTTTATATTGCCATCAATCCCGATGAGAAAAATTACATCAAAGTGTGGGTGCCGACGAGTGAATATATTTTTGCCTATGAAAATACATTTAACTACAGGCTGAACTTTGAACTGCCCCGCAAATGGAAAAAAGAAGCGGGCTTTAAAAAGTTTTTGTCGAAGATTTCCGGTGCTTCATCATGGAACATCACCAAACGCATTACCAACCCCGGTCTTGCGGCCAGACTGTTGCCGTTTTACAATGACATCCCCGAAGAGGATATCCTCTCGCTGAAGGAGACGATCAGGAGCCGGATATTTTTTAACAGGGCTAATCCCGGATTCGGCATGGATTTCGGATATTTCAGAACTTCCAACAAACAATTGCTCACACAGGGCTTTGACAGGCGCGGCACCGAAAATTATTCTGCCAATATCAGGGTCAACATGAGTAAAACGTATAATTTCAAGTTGCTGTATCTGTGGGGCAATGTGAACAGCAGTTCCGACTTCCTGTCCGGCAGGAACTATCTTATCAGCAGGCAGAAAATAATGCCCGAAATCTCATGGCAACCGGGCACTAATTTTCGATGGACGGTTCGTTACGGCTATTCCGGCAAGGAAAATTTGCAGGGCGAACCTCATGAAACGGCACGAATCCATGAGATGAGTACCAATGTGAGGGTGAGTAAAGCTGCGGACTTTTTGCTCGATGCGTTTTTCAGATTCAGCAATATCGAATTCGACGGTCAGCCAAACACGCCCGTCGCCTATGCAATGCTGGAAGCCCTGCAGCCGGGGCAAAATTTTTCGTGGAACCTGACACTTCAAAAAAAGATATTACTGGGATTGCAGCTATCCGTCAGCTATGAGGGACGAAAGTCAGTGGACAATGAAGCTGTACATATAGGCCGCATGCAGGTCAGCGCGTTGTTTTAGTTACAGCCCGGATGCTTCCATCCGCCTTCAGCAGAGCACTGACCGGGAATCAATTCCCGTCTTGTTTTTATCGGTGCTATTGAAAGACATTAACCTGGATCATTCATGAAAAGATTACGATGATGCAAGTAAGGAATTGATATTTAAATATTTACATTGAAAAACGCTTGTTTCATAATGCCCCGAATTTGAGGAATGGAAATTCATCAAGTGACCATCAATTCCGTGTTTATCAGCGCTTTGAGCGTTTCCTTTATTATTTCCCGAATTATTCGGGTTAAGGCATGAATTTCTGGCCCGTAACATGAAAAATAACCGTTTTTTTCATGCCTCTTTTGTTCCTTTCTCCAACACCGCCGCCCCGCTCAAGGTCTCAATTCCGGACTCTGAGCATGATCTGCGCCGGTTTCTTCAGATTCCTCTCCGGGTGCCGCTAATGGGGGGCTAAAATATTTTTCCCCATACTTGTATTCAAATCCATGAACTATGAACTATCTTGTTCTCAAAACCATTTTATCCGGATAAAACAATGGCACATATAAAAGTAATACAAATTGGTATGGGCCCGCTGGGGATTAAAATTGCGGATTTTATCACCAAACGTGCGGGGATCAGTACGGTAGCTGCCGTCGATAAAAACGAGCGGCTTGTTGGCATGACACTTGCCTCTCTCCAGGAAGGTCTGCCGGCGGATATCACCGTCTCGGCATCACTGAGAGAAGCCGTGTCGCAAACCAGGCCGGATGTGGCCATCCTTACCACTGTATCGGATATGGAAAGGATAACACCGCAAATATTGGATATTGTGGCGTTGGGCATTCCGGTGGTGTCAACGTGTGAAGAGTTGTCCTACCCGTGGAATACTTCGCCAAAACTGGCGGAGACCATAGACCGCTCCGCGCGGGAAAACAATGTGGCAGTGGTAGGCACGGGCATCAACCCCGGATTTCTGATGGATGCCCTGCCCGCTTTTTTTACGGCATTGTGCCAGAATGTTGACAGGGTGGAAGTGAACCGCTATCAGAATGCCGTTTACCGCCGTGTCCCTTTTCAAAAAAAGATCGGTGCAGGCCTCACGCTTGCGGAGTTTGAGCATAAAAAACGGCAAGGTGCCCTCCGGCATGTCGGTTTGACAGAATCCATTCACTTTATTGCCGCAAAACTCAACTGGAAACTTGACAAAACGGAAGACATCATTATGCCGGTAATCGCCCGGGAAGACATCGTTACCGAAGCGATGACCATCCCCAAGGGCAATGCGGCAGGCGTAAACCAGGTTGGAAAAGGATATGTGAACGGTGAAGCTAAAATCATCCTTAACTTCCGCGCTGCCATTGGCGAGGCCGATTCTTTCGATGAGGTGAAAATCATCGGTACCCCCAATATTTACTCCCACATCGAGGGAGGCGTAAACGGGGATATCGGAACCTGTGCGATCACCATCAATGTTAGCCGCCAGATACTGAGCGCAAAACCAGGCTTAAGAACCATGGGGGATATCCCTTCGCCCGCCTGTTTTGCCGGATAATCCGAAAAACCATGTCAGCGCCGTAGAGATGGGTTTATATTTTTCATGAAGAACCCTCATCATTGATGTTGTAAAATTATCCAGGAGAAAAAGACAAAAGATCATAAATGATTTTAAAATACTGAGTGCTGGCATGAGGTTAAATATAGATTAGAACCGGGGGTAGTTTGAAACTACACCATGATATGGCCATATTTGATAATAACGGATTAAAAAATCCTTCAATTATGTTAATCTAAATCGATATCAGGGTATAGAATGATTCTACACCCGGCATTCCGGTGTTTTAATTCAAAAACAGTATTTGCGTTAATTTTCATTTGACATAACACCAGGCCGTAATCACCCGTTTTTCTTCAAATCCTGTTCTTCTCTGAGGGCCTGTACCAGTTTGTTGGCATAAATAAAATCGTGCAGCTCCGGAACTTCGGCATCCAGGATTTCCGCCTTGTTGCCCTCCCAGAGCTTGCGCCCCTGGTACATATAAATGATATAATCCCCGATTTCCATCACTGAGTTCATGTCGTGTGTCACTACGACGGTGGTGATGTTAAACTCTTCCGTGATCTCTTTGATGAGACTGTCGATCAGGATGGACGTTTGCGGATCAAGGCCTGAGTTGGGTTCGTCGCAGTAGAGGTATTTGGAGTTATTGACAAGTGCACGGGCGATGCCAACGCGTTTTTTCATGCCGCCGCTGAGCTCGGAAGGCATGAGATTATTGGCATTTTCAAGGCCTACCCTTTTCAGGATGAAATTCACCCTGTCGAGCTTTTCATCTTTGGGCATTTCTGTAAGGATATCGAGCGGAAACATGACATTGCGTTCTACGCTCATGGAGTCGAACAGTGCAGCACCCTGAAACAGCATACCGATATCCCTTCTTATTTCTCTTTGCACGAAGTGTGTCGCATGGGTAAAATCACGCCCGTCGTAAAGCACTACACCGTCGTCGGGCTTCATCAAACCCACCATGCATTTGAGCAACACACTTTTGCCGGTACCGCTTGTACCAATGATCAGATTGGCCCTGCCCGGTTCGAAAATACCGCTGATGCCGTGCAGCACGGTTTTACCCTCAAATGATTTGGTGATGTTGTCAAACTTGATCATGAGAAATCTACAATAATAATTCAGCCAGAAGATAATCGGCGGTAAGGATCGCGATGCAACTGTTTGTCACGGCACTCGTACTGGCATGCCCTACCTCGAGGGCGCCCCCTGAAGTGCTGTATCCTTTGTATGATGAAATCGATGCTACCAGAAAGGCAAAAACCACCGACTTGATCATGGCAAATGTCACATTGAATTCGATAAAATCCGCACGCAATCCGTAGATGTAATCTTGCGGAGTGATGACGCCCGTGAGCGTACCGGCAAAATATCCGCCCATAATTGCGAGAAATCCGGCCAGGATCACGAGCATCGGAAACATAAATACAGCCCCGACAATTTTCGGAAGTCCCAGAAATGAAACCGAATTAATCCCCATCACCTCCAGCGCGTCGATCTGTTCGGTGATTTTCATAGTTCCCAGTTCACCGGCGATGTTTGACCCGACCTTACCGGCAAATACGATTGCCGTGATGGTTGGCGCCAGTTCGAGCAAAGTCATATCGCGCACAACAACGCTGATGACATAATCGGGGATCAATGGGCTTACCATGTTGTAGGCAGTCTGAATACACGTAACGGCCCCGATAAAGGTGGAGACGATGGCGACGATTACCAGCGAATCAATGCCGATCTTGACACATTCGTCGATGATCTGTTTCATATAGGTTTTCAGTGGCTCTCTTTTCACAAAGAGCCTGCTGAGAAAGATGAAGTACTTACCGATACCTTTCATGATTTCAGTCTTTACCTAAGAGTGTAAAGATACGATTTTGTCAATATTATTGTAGCGATGTTGGTGATTGATGCTAAAAAGATGATAATTTGTAATCATCACAGGAAAACTGATCCATGAGTTTTAATCAATTTTTGCAATGAATAAAACGGCAGTCATTTCAGGGGGCACCAAAGGCATCGGCAGGGCACTGGTGGAGAAATTCGCAGCCATGGGATTTGATGTATTTACCTGCGCCCGCCATGAGGAAGACCTTCAAAATCTTAGAGAAGAATTGGCAAAATCTCATGAAAAATCAACGATTTTTATCAGGCAGGCTGATCTGTCGGTGAAGGAGGAGGCTATGGGATTTGCTGATTTTGTAAAAGAAAATACTGACAGGGTGGATGTGCTCCTCAACAATACAGGGGTATTCATTCCCGGCGCCATCAGCAGCGAGGAGGACGGAGCGCTGGAAATGATGATCGAAACCAACCTGTACAGCGCCTATCATTTGACCCGCGGCATCCTTCCGCTCATAAGAGCATCCGAAAAGGGCCATATTTTCAATATATGTTCCGTGGCGAGTATCATGCCCTATGCCGATGGCGGCTCTTATTCCATCTCCAAATACGCCATGTTGGGTATGACCAAAGTGTTGCGTGAAGAGATGAAAACTCAGGGCATCCGCGTCACAGCCGTATTGCCCGGCGCCACGCTGACAACGAGTTGGGAGGGGACAGATTTGCCCGGAGAGCGCTTTATGAAAGCAGAGGATGTGGCGGAAGCCGTATTTAGCGCTTATTTACTCTCAAAACATTCGGTTGTGGAGGAGATACTTATCAGGCCGCAACTGGGGGATATTTAGGTTATATTGAGATCCGGCCGAAATTCTCGTTTTAAAAGATGCGGTAAGGGCGTTATTGTTCGTTATAATAGATATTAATGGCCGAAGCGCTATATTTTAGTATTTATAGAAAAGGGTATTTTTCTTATCAAATGATGATACGCGTCCTGTTCCTCGTATTTTTTATTTTATCGTTTCGCCCGGCAGAGACATTCTCATCATTGATATACATATCTGTGCAGCCTACATCGTCCCAAAGCAATACCGCGGAGATACACATTAACATTTTGCAAAGGGCAGCTTCGGATGTTATTTTTGGATCCATAGAACTCTTATATGGAGACGGTAAATATGAGAGCATCCCCAACGGCGAGGGCGATAGGGTTATGATAAATCCTGATTTTACTCTGATTAAGATCGTCAGACAACACACCTACCCCGGCCTTGGGGCATATACGATTGCGGTGCGATATTTCAACAGAATCTCGGCCTTGGTAAATATGGCCAATTCAATTAATACACCTCTGTATATCGAAACGCAGATTTACATGGATCCCCTGCTCGGTGCTAACCGCACTCCCGAGCTTGAAAATATGCCGTTTTTTCATAAAAAAGGGTTGCGGTATTTTTATGAACTGTCCTTTGCCGACAAGGAAAACGATTCTCTGTCGTTCAACCTGCACATACCGCGGCAGGATAAAGAAACTGAGGTAATGGACTACTGGTATCCCGGCGTCAGGGATATGATCACCGGCAGGTTTTTAAATAGAATTTCTATTGATCCGGCCCAGGGGGCTTTATTTTGGAATGCCGACAACTCTGAAGGGATTTATTCGGTCGCGGTAAACATGGATGAATGGCGAAAAACAAATGAGGGTTATCAGAAGATCAGTTCCACGGTGATCGATTATGTTATCGATATTCAGGAGACGGAAAATACTGCGCCGGTCATCAGCGGGTTAAGAGATACGGTCCTTCTGGCCGGACTACCGTTCGAATTCAATCTGGCAGCGGATGATCCGGATGGCGACTCCGTGAGTGTAGGTATTTATGGTAATTTCGCCGCCATGACGGGAACAACGGTGAGAGAAGGCAGTGAGTATATTAATCCACCGTATCTTAAAAACATAACTTACAACCCCTTGGTTGATCATGTCAGGCAAAGACCTTATAAATTGGTTGCAACAGCCATAGACAAAAATGCTGATAACACCTCACTGGGCACTGTCGCTTCGATGCATGTCTGGGTCGCGGAGCGTGAGCATTATCCTTCACCTCCCAACGGTCTGAGCGCTACATCTACCGACCCGTCGGCTGTCATCCTTACGTGGAATGACAGTGACGATGAATTGGGGTATATCGTTGAGCGTGAAAACGGGCATTTTGCAGGCTATGAGAAAATTGCGATTTTGCCGCCCGGCATCACAGTGTTTTATGATTCTGGCACGGTGGCGGCGAGTACTTATCATTATCGCATTACGGCCGTCGGGAGCAAAATGGCTGTTTCGGGTACAACCTCAGCGACCACTCCGGTAATAACAGCCTTGTCAAAATCACCTGAACTTCATGAGGTCAGGATTTTCCCTAACCCGTCGGATGGTAATTTCTGGCTTACGAAAATGCCGGAAAATGGTATGGTCAGGATATTGAACCTCTCAGGCCGGCTGGTATGGATAAATGACGATTATTTCAGCACAACTTCCGGAGCGGGGTCTCTTATCCAAACACAGTTAACTCCGGGTGTCTACCTCCTGAATATTTCCGGAGGAGAGCAGGAAATCATACGGAAGTTGATTGTCAGATAATACACCGGACTGCACCTTTACTGATCGTGGCGTCCGCTACGATCCTCTACCCTGCACCTGCTTCAACCCAAAATTCTCACCAGGATTTCGTAATGAGAGGTTAAAGTACAAGCTTGCCTCCCGTTAGGCGAGGAAAATCTGCACGTTTGATGAGGAGGCATAATGCACTTTTATGGTGACGAATCAAACGTGAACGAAATGTCTGATTTTAAAGTAGTTTAAGCTCGGAATAGAAAGGTTATTAAGAATTTTGGGTTCAATTTTATGTTTTCATCAGTTCTTCATCATCAGCCACTTGCCGAGTATTTTATAGTTGACCTTTGTGCCGTGCATCAGGATGCCAATGCGGTAAATCCTACCTGCAAGCCAGGTGGTGAAGATAAATCCCACAACCAGCAAGGCCATTGAAAGGATAATCTGCCACATAGGCGGATCGAACGGGATGCGCATCATCATGATTACAGGCGAAGTGAAGGGAATCATAGATGCCCAGAAAGCCAGGTCGCCGTGAGGATCGCGTAATATGGCCGCAAGCATGATGATCGACAAAATGAGCGGCAGTGTGATCGGAAGTTGAAATTGCTGTGCGTCCGAATCATTGTCAACGGCGGAGCCTACGGCAGCAAACAGCGAACCGTAGAAAAGATACGCGCCCAGAAAATAGAACAGGAATGTACTGAGCAACAGGGGAAAATTGAGTGTGTCGATTTTGTTGAATATCTCAGCCATTGCCTCATTATTTGCAGCCGAATCGACCATTTGGCCGTTTTGAGCCATCTCCATCTGTGGCGATTTTGAAAAATCAACATCGTAAAAAGATAATGCCCCTTGGTAGATAACGAATGTGAGTATGACCCATAGCAAAAACTGCGTAAGACCCACGGCGCCGATGCCAATGATCTTACCCATCATTAATTGAAATGGCTTGACGGAGGAAATGATGATTTCGACAATCCGGCTCGTCTTTTCTTCGATCACACCCCGGAGGGTTTGCACGCCGTAGAGGAAAATAAAGAAATAAATTAACAGTGAAGCAAAGTAGCCTGCAGCCGTTGCAATGGCTACATCGCCTTCTTTTTCCCCCTTTTCAGTTATGTTGATGACATTCAGATCAATATCGGTTTTTATCTTTTCGAGTTGCTCTTTATCAATGCCTGAGCGACTCAGTTTGAGGTCTTCGATCTCGTTTTTCAGAAAGCGCTCAAGCAATGATTGCACTTCGATGCTCGGGTTTTTCTCCCCGAAAAAGGTAATGCCCTTGGGGTTATCCAAATCGAACTTCGGAATATAGAGTAATCCGTAGATATCCTTTGTCTTGAGGTCATCTTTGGCGTCATCGATACCTTTGTCGATGTACCGGAAAGAGAGCGTTTCTGTGCCTTCGAATTTACCTCGGAAATACCCGCTGTCATCCAGTACTTCAATTATCTTTTCTTCCCCCTCCCTTGAGGCGAGCCATATCGGTATCACGAACATCAGACCGAACAGCAAAGGCCCGACAATGCTCATGATAATGAAAGATTTTTTACGCACCCTCGTGATGTATTCTCTCCGTATGATCAATAATATTTTATTCATGGCCGCCTCCTTTTACTGTAGTGATAAATATCTCGTTCATAGATGGTATCTTCTCGATGAACGAATGCACCTCGACATGATCGATGAGTGAGCGCAACAATTCGTTCGGCCCTTTGCCGTTAAGAATTTTTACTGAGGTTTTGTATATGCCTTCATCAAGTTGCTCCTGCTTAATGATCTCAAACCCGTTTTCAATTTCACTGATCAGATCCTTGTGCTGTACCTCAAATATGTTTGTTTTGAATTGCTCCTTGATTTCTTTCTTGGAGCCTTCGAGGATTTTTTCAGATTTATTGATCAGAGCGATATGGTCACAGAGTTCTTCTACCGACTCCATCCTGTGGGTTGACAAAAGTATTGTCTTGCCCTCTTTGGCAAAATTCAATATCTCGTCCTTTATAATGTTGACATTGATGGGGTCAAAACCTGAGAACGGCTCGTCGAGGATCAGCAATTCCGGATCATGGAGTACCGTGGCGATAAACTGAATTTTTTGCTGCATCCCCTTGGAGAGGTCTTCCACTTTCTTGCCCCACCATCCGGCAATGTCAAATTTTTTGAACCAGACTTTGATGCGATCCATGGCATCTTTCTTCGAGAGGCCTTTGAGTTGAGCGAGATAGAGAAGGTGCTCGCCCACTTTCATCTTTTTATACAGCCCTCTTTCTTCAGGCAGATATCCGATCTGCCTGATGTGTTCGGGTTTTAATGGCTCATCGTTCATAAGAACGGTTCCCTGGTCAGCGGCAATTATCTGAGTGATTATCCTGATGAGCGTCGTCTTGCCTGCGCCGTTCGGGCCCAGGAGCCCAAAGATCGTGGCCTTAGGTACAGACATGTTGATGTCATTCAAAGCCATGAAATCCCCATAAGACTTGTGAATGTTTTTTATGGTTAGTATGTCCAACTGGGAGTAGTTATTTTTTAGTGTTTAGTCAAAAAATTCCATGCTAATTAATTAAAAAAAATCGGGAAATGAAACCTAAGGCCGCGCTTTCAATGACTGTCGTCGAAGACAAAAGAAATACTGCCGATGGCTACATCGACGTCAAAGTTGAGTTCAACATCTTTTTTGCCGTTCTGAGCTGTATAGGCAAACTGATTGTCTTTATTCATAACAAACTCATCCGAAAGGGAAATATGGCAGAGGGGAGAATCGTTTATGTTGATTTTGACCGAGCTTTTATCGCTGGGGATTATCACGACAAGTTTTCCGGCACCTACAGTAGCTTGCACATTTGAGGAGATGCTGTAAGGAGCGGCAAAATCAAGTAATACTTTGCCAAAACCGATATCAGCAATAATGTTTTTCGATCGCGAAAGGTTGAGGTTTTTTGTGATGAGCGTACCCATGTCCGTCTTAATATAAAATGTATCCATCTCAACCATGTTGCTACCGTCCTCATCATAGGCAATCTTTACATTGGCACTTCCTGTCTGAATGGCAAGATTCTCAACCGGCAGGTCAGACAGGTTTATATCCATATCGCCAACGGTATATTTCAGATTGAGTTGCAGGGGCCTGGCATGGGACAGATGTAAATTCCAGATACAATCATTCGGCATATGACCTGTAAAGATGTGCCTCGAAATTGTTGAACTTAAATGATCACTGCCGTCATTGATATGGCGGATGGAAATGTTCTGGATATTATTTGAAGTTTCATCAGTGAACTGTGGAGCGATGCTATGCTCAGAAGTGTTTCTGACCTCAATGTAGCTGTCTCCCGAAGTGGGGCGAATGGTGCATTTCCCATAGGTTGTGTTCAGGTGTAATTTTACTTTTTGACAACCTGAAACATTCTCGATATGATAGCTCTTTTGACTTTGAGCACTCAGATTCAGATTGGTCAATACAACAACAGCTATCAGAAAACCTCTTCTCCACATAACCCAACGTACGCAGCCGCGCCGGGAAAGGTTGCATTCGAAACCATTTGATTTTTATGAGTTTTTGTTTTGGAATGAGTTTGAGTGTATCCCCATCGGATTATGATCCATGAGAAAACGGCGATTTTTCATGGAAGCATCCTCGCAGGCTGACGGAGTCCCCGTGACGGAGCACGGGGACTGTCGCTCTTTTTATCACTAAAAAAACCAAAAAGACCATAGTTCCCTGCCACCGTGCCGAGCCTGTCCCGTAAAGCGGGAGACCCCTGATCGGGAGTAAGGAACGTCTATAAAAACACCAAGTCACCCCGAATGACTGCCGCACTGGCAGGCAGGTCTCCTCACCAAACGTGAACGAAGTGCCTGATTTTGAAGTAATTTAAGCTCGGAATAGAAAGGTTATTGAGAATTTTGGGTTTAAGTCCTCATCACGAAATCCTGATAGGAATTTTGCGTTAAAGATCAGAAGATGCCGCTTCTCTTTAACTTAAAAAAACTCCTTCATTCTTTCGAAAAAGGATTTTTCGTTTTTACCCGGCTTGGGGATAAAGTTGGGTGAATGTCTGAGCTTTTCGAGTATTTCCTTTTCTTCTTTCGTGAGCTGCTTCGGAGTCCACACATTTACATGAATGAGTTCATCGCCATATCCGTATCCATTCAGGTCTTTGATGCCCTTTCCTCTGAGCCTCAGTATCCTTCCCGATTGCGTACCAGGTTCGAGTTTTATTTTTGCCCGTCCATCAATGGTCGGTACTTCCAGGGTGGTACCCAGCGCCGCATCGGCCACATTCACGTAAAGGTCATACATTACATTGTTACCGTCGCGTTTGAGTTCGGGGTGTGGTTTCTCTTCGATCAGGATCAACAAATCGCCCGGAGGGCCTCCGTTAGGACCGTAATTCCCTTTGCCGGCCATCGACAGTTGCATACCGTCTTCGACTCCCGCAGGTATTTTGATGCTGATCACCTCTTCCTTCTGAACAAGTCCGCTACTGTCCACACCCGGCGGGCGCTTATCGATGATCTTGCCTGAACCGCCGCATGTGTGACAGGTAGTGGTGGAAACCATCTGTCCCAGCATGGTATTGACAACTTTACGAATTTGTCCCGATCCGCCGCAGGTAGGGCAGCTCTTGTAGGAGACCCCGTCGGCAAGCACCAGTCTGTTCACTTTTATTTTCTTTTCCGTACCATGTGCTACCTCTTCCAGGTCCAGCTTGATCTTGATCCTGAGGTTAGAACCCCTGCGGCCGGAGGTGCGCCTGCCGTAACTGCGGCCTCCACCGAAAAAGCTTTCAAAAGGATTATGTCCGCCGAATATATCGCCAAACTGAGAAAAGATATCATCCATCGACATACCGCCGCCATGAAATCCTCCTGTATTCTTGACGCCATCATGGCCAAAACGATCGTATCGCTGGCGTTTGTCGTCATCGCTCAGGACTTCATATGCTTCTGCAGCTTCCTTGAATTTTTCTTCTGCATCAGGGTCGTCAGGGTTTTTGTCCGGATGAAATTTGATGGCGATTTTTCTGTACGCCTTCTTGATCTCGGCTTTGGTGGCACTCCTGCTCACACCGAGCACCTCGTAATAATCCCTTTTTGTCATTTTTTTGTTTTATACTCCTATTACCACTTTGGCATATCGAACCACCTTGTCTTCCAGAAAATACCCTTTCTGGACTACATCGATGATCTTGCCTTTCATGGTCTCATCTTCTACGGGCATCTGACTGATGGCCTCATGAAATTCAGTGTCAAATTCAGCCCCGGGCTTGATGTCCATGGGTTTGAGCCCTTTTTTCGAGAGGATATTTATCAGTTTGTTGTATATAAGGTCAAAACCTTCTTTTGAAGCTTTATGGTCATCACTCTCCTCAATGTGCTTTTGGGCTCTCTCAAAATCATCGATCACGGGCAACAGTTCGACAATGAGATCCTCATGGGCCGTCTTGATCAGTTCGAGTTTTTCCTTCGCGGTTCGCTTCCTGAAA
>WGED01000177.1 GCA_015492915.1 Cyclobacteriaceae bacterium | reverse complement strand
GAAAAAGGGCGATTTTATGTGGCTTATTTTGACGGGGAAGGATACCTGGCGCCCGTTAGGGTGACGCCGGGGCAATTTACCGATGTGCTGCTCAGGGTGAATTATAAGGCGGTTTATTGAAAAACGGATGAAAAATGAATCTTTTTTCAACGCCATGCAACGCATTGGCCTTTAGGACCATCTACTTGTTAGAAAATGACTAAATGAAGCTTCGCATCAGAAAAAGCACTAAAGAGACGGATCTGATCAATGCTTGCCGCCGGCAGAGCGCCAGGGCCCAGCAGGTGCTCTATGAGAAATACGCCCCCGTGATGCTGGCTTTGTGCAGGCGATATGTGCGGGGGGATCAGGAGGCCGAAGATGTGATGATCCATGGATTTATGACCGTTTTTGCCAAGATCGACCACTATGAGGGCCGGGGGAGTTTTGAAGGATGGATGAAACGGATCATGATCAATGAGGCGCTGGGCTGGCTGAGAAGGAATAAGTCGATGTATATCGAAACGGATATCGAAAAGGCTGACCGGGAACCCGATTACCAATCGGTTTCAGACAGCCTGGAGGTACAAGACCTGATGAAAATGATCGCGGGTCTGCCGGTCGGTTACAGAACGGTTTTTAACCTCTATGCCATCGAGGGGTATTCGCACAAAGAGATAGCAGCGATGCTCGGCATCAATGAGAATACCTCCAAATCACAGCTCAGCAGGGCCAGAGCATGGTTGAAAAAGAAGATACTCGAATCGGAACGGGTCATGACACAGCAAAATAAGCGTAAAGATGAAAAATAAACTCGATCAGTTGTTCAGGGAAAAGTTAGCCCGTCACAGGGAGGCGCCGTCGCCGCAGGCATGGGAGCAATTGCACCATGCGCTGGCTGCCCGGCGAAGGAAGCTGTGGCTCAGGAGACTGGCGGTTGCGGCTGCGGTGGCACTGCTCTTTACCGTTGCTTTTTCGCTGACGAGGGTGCAAAACCCGCAAAAGCAATCGGAGCAGGCAAACGGTGCTCCGTTGGCGCAGTCCATGAAAAAACAGCCATTTTCTCATGAAGAAAACATTGCGAAGGTTGAAGCACAGGCCGCACAGCCTGAACGGGAAAATACACCAACGGAGAAAGAATCGGAGCATAAAAAAGCTACAACTCCTGTAAAGCATGAAGTACCGCAAACAGTCACCAAACCACCGGAGCAGGAGCCGGCCCTGGCAGAGGCTGCTGTGGAAGGGCATGAAAAAGCACCTGTTTTTCATGGGAAAAAGGTGATTATTGTACTGGAAAAGCCGTCGGAGGATGGGAGCAGGCCTGCTGCGGAAGAGGGGATGAAAAATCATGAAAAATCCATAAAAGGGCAGAATGCGCTGCTGGCGGATGCTTCGGAACAAGATGCCCCAATAATGGAAAAGACAGAGAAAAAGGCCGATAAGATCGTGATCGTGTATAAGAAGGACAAAAACCGCAGGCCCGTAAAAAAAGTGTTTGATAACAGCCTGGGGAAACTGGCCAGACTTTATGATCAGAAGCTTATGACAGAGGATGTAAAGACCGACCTCAATACCTTGAAAAAAGACGTGCTGGCCTGGAGGGTGGATAAACTATTCAGTAAAAAAGATTGACAACCAAACACATGGGCCCGGGCCTGTGATTCGAAAAATGATTTAAACAACTAAAAAACACAATTCAGACATGAAAAAAATTGCATTGACCATAACAGGAATAATGATCGCCGTGGCAGTAGCGATGGCAGCAGGGGATGAAAAACCGGTGAACAAAGACACCATTGAGATTCGCTTTGGCGACAAAGGGGTGATCATCATCAAAGTGGACAACAAGGAAGACCTCGATGCGCTCAAAGGCTATGACATCAATTCGATTATCAAAGACATAGATGTGCCCGACACAGACACTTTGAAGGAGGGTGATGTGATCATCAGGGAGGAAAACGGTTCCAAATATATGAAGAAGGATGAAGGGGAGTTTGGCGAACTGGAAGATGAGTTTGGCAATGGGGGCAAGAATGTGGTGATCGTCGAAGGCGGGGAAATACCCTCCAATGATGCGGCGCCAAAGGTGCAAACCTACAACTATCGTGAAGATACGCGCAAGAAGCGCCGTGGCCCCGGCACGGAATTTATCTCAGGCCTTGATTTCGGTATCAATAACTACCTGGAAAACGGCGAGTTTCCGGATAAAAACAACCGGCAATACATTGTCAAGGGCTGGGGATCGTGGTACGTGGCGCTGCAACCGACCTGGCAGGCCAATATTGCGGGGCCGTTAGCCATAGATTTTGGCGCGGGCATCAGTTGGTATAATTTCAAATTTCAGGACCCCTACACCAGGCTGGTCAAAGGAGAAGACGAAGCGATCTTCACACAATGGGATCAGAGCATGAA
>WGED01000176.1 GCA_015492915.1 Cyclobacteriaceae bacterium | reverse complement strand
TATTTTATCGGCCAGCACCGCCGCTGCTCCTTTGTCAAAAACCCTGATATAACTGGCCAGGAAAAAGCAAGCACTCCCCAAAAAATAATAGCTCTCATTCCGCTCTCCCATCTCGATCACGTAGGTTGATGGGTCAGCATGCTCCGGCAAATGATTGATCAATGTGCCATCCCGTGACGTACGCAGCCAAAGCCGGTCATCATCCAGAGGCTGATCAATCCAATGCATCAGATAAGCCAAGACCCGATTCGCACGCTGCGTATCTTTCAGCTCGCAGGCAGCCCATCCCAGAAAACTGGTGGATAATGGATCTTCGGTCATGTTTTCCGTATCAGCGATCGGATTGGTGATGAGCCCGCCGGTTTGCTCATTGTGCCAATGCAGCAAAAAATCAAGCGATGGTTCAAGAAATTCCTTTTCACCGAGTTTAATTGCAGCGAGCACCAGCCATAGATTGGCATAGGTGTAAAATTCTTTATGAAATCCAGACCGCTCAGAAACCAGGTCGCCCGAGGGCGTCATGCATTGCTGCGCTATCCATTTCAATAATCTGACCGCTTCCGCATCCTTTCCCCTTTTCGCCAGGGCAAGCGGCCATTTGTAGTATTTCATCGGATCCCGTACTGTTTCCGTCCGGTGAAAGTCTTTCAGATGGGTAAGCATCCATGCCCCGGCCTTTGATGCGGCATCTTCACAAATGCCTTTCAGATCATGGTTTTTCTCAATCTCCCCTTGCATAGCGATTGTTGTATATCATGCTCGTGGTGCCGTTGTCGGCGTAAAATGTCTGGCCGGTGATGGATCGGCTGAGGTCCGACAGTAAAAATACAGCGATATTACCGCAATCACGCGCGGTCACAAAAGAATTCAGGCTTTGCTGGTCGTCCCTGTGATCGTCGATCCACTGCTGCGGGTCCTTTGCCCATTTCTTTATCATCGTAAGGCTTTGTGCAGAATAAACCATGCCCGGCGCAATGGCATTGCAACGGATGTTGTGTTGTCCGAGCTCCACAGCCAGACCCCTGGTCATGCCTGCCACTGCTGCCTTGGCGCTGGCATAAACGGCCATTTTGGGCATGGTGGCAAACGCATGAACAGAGGCGATATTCACAATATGGCCTGTCGCGCCATGCTCAAGGAGCTGCCGCACAAACGCCCTCGAAACGGCCCAGACGCCTTTGACATCCACATCATACAAGTGGTCAAATTCCTCCTCCGTTGCCTCATGTGCGTATTTGCCCAGTCCTACCCCCGCATTGTTGATCAGGCCATGGACTACGCCATATTTTTGTCTGATTTCCATGAACATCCTATCCACCGCTTTCACATTGCTCACGTCGGCAACCACCGGCACGGCGTGCTCATATTTCGCTGCCGCCCTCCGTGCAGTCTCTTCGTCAAGGTCATTGATGATCAGTTTTCCGCCAGCTTCCGCCACAGCTTCGCACAATCCGGCGCCTACGCCATCGCCTGCACCGCCGGTGACCAGGATACGTTTGCCGCTCAAATCAATATTTAACATGATATTCTGAAATTTGGTGTGTCATTAATGAATAAACCCGCACACAATTTAATTAGTTCGCTGTAAAAACCACTTCATATCAATTTTTGATGCAATCGGAAATACGGTTAACATCAATGATAAGGCTTTGATTTTGACTATTTTCTATCTGTAGTTTTATTCTCAAGACATGGCCGGCAAAGATTCAAATAAAGGATTACCAATGGAAAAAAGAATTATGATGTTTACTTTTAGGTTTTTAAATCTATAAAGCGCAAATAAATTGAACGAAAAGGATTCCGGACTTTTAGTGCAACTTAGAAAAGATCCTGACAAAACACTGGTAATACTCTACAGGGAACACCGTTCAGCATTCTTTTCATGGGCACGCAAGGTATTCGGAGCGAATGAAGACGACGCATCGGATTGTTTTCAGGACGCCGTGATAGTATTTTATAATAATGTGAAAGAGGGCAAGATCACCACCCTGGAGAGCAGCATTAAGACTTACCTGTTTTCCATAGGGAAAAAACTCCTGCTTACGAGATTCAGATACACACAACGGATGACTAACATTGACAACATAACCTTTACCGATCAGCAACAGGCGCAGTTTGAACTCCCCGAATTGTATGAAGGGAGCGCGCTGGAGAATAGAATTGCTGAGATCGTCCGGAATCTGAAGGAGCCATGCAGGTCTATTTTGCGTTATTTCTATTTCAGGGGTTTTGATATGTCTGAAATTGCCGAAACGATGAACTACAAAAACGCCCAAACGGTGAAATCTCAAAAAGTTCGTTGCATAAAGGAATTAAGGCAAATGCTGCAAAAATTCATGAATTGAAGAAGGTATAAAAGGATGGAAAACCAAAAAGAGTATATCGAAAAATATTTGATGGGTGAGCTGTCTGGCGAGGAGCGAAGGCAATTTGAAGAAACCCTGAAGGGCGACCCATCCCTGCAAAAGGAAGTGGAAGAATACCGCACCATGCTCAGGGGCATCGAACTGGGATTTAACAGAGACCTTAAAAACATGCTCCGCGAAGAAGAAAACCGCCTCAGAGAGCATTCTGCAAAGGCGACAGGCAGACAGAGAACCATGCGGATCGTATTTGCCATGGCGGCTGTCATCGCGCTCATCATCGTCTCGGTGTTCGTGCTCCGCAATAATAAGCCCGACACAGAAGAGATATTGGCTATGTATTACAAGCCGTACCCCAACGTGGAAACGCCCGTAACCCGCGGCGAGCAGGAT
>WGED01000175.1 GCA_015492915.1 Cyclobacteriaceae bacterium | reverse complement strand
TCGGAGATGTGTATAAGAGACAGAAAGATCATCAGTCTGAAAAGCAACGATCAGGATGCGCGCTACATCTCGAAAAATAATTTGAATATCTCAAGGATCAGGTATCTGAGAAAAGTGTTTCCTAATGCCGTCATCATCGTGCCATTCAGGGAGCCGTTGCAGCACGCCGCCTCCCTGCTGAAACAGCACCTCAATTTCAATAAGATCCATGCCGAAGATGACTTCGCCCGCAAATACATGCGCGACATAGGACATTTTGATTTCGGCCACAACCTGCGACCGGTCAACTTCAACGGGTGGCTCAAAAAAAACAGAGAACTTGATCCCGGAACCATTGAGTTCTGGCTGCGCTACTGGGTGGCTGCCTATAATTATCTGCTGACTGAGGCCCATGAATATTTGACCTTTTTCTCCTATGACAAATTCGTTGAAAATCCATCGGGGCAGATGGAGAAACTGGCAACGGCGCTGAAGATCAAAGACCGTCAGAACTTTCTCAACCTTGTCGGTGAGATCAGGTCGCCCAAAGTCCATGATACGGACACTTCGCAAACCGATAAAGAATTGCTGACACAAGCCGAAACGCTTTACCGCCATCTGCTCGACGCAGCGCTATGAGAATTGAATGATTTTCATTCAGTGTGAATACGCTGATACCCCTGGTGATGAAAAAAGGCTCCGATAATCGCTTATTTTTCATGCCCCGGAAATCACCGTAACAGAAATTGAATTATCTTTATTTTACGATTATCATTTCATCATCCTCAAAGCCTTCGGACAATGAAAATGCGTCATTTTTTTATCTTATCCTTAGCCCTGGCCGTCATCTCCTGCTCGGGAAAAAAATACCCCGGCCCGAAGCCCGTTGATTTCATTGATCCGCTTATCGGAAGCCGTGACGCAGGCAATGTACTCGTGGGTCCGCTGCGCCCCCACGGCATGGTGAAGCTGGGCCCTGACAATGTCGGTTCGCCGTTGAGCGGATACGAATATGACAATCCTGAAATTGCGGGTTTCAGCCACACGCACCTGGAAGGGACGGGTGGCGGCGCGTACGGCAACATCCTCCTCTACCCCATGACGGGCAGCCTCGACAAGATCAGGAAAGGAAAATGTTTTTCATCGTTTTCCCATGAAAATGAAAAGGCCGGAGTGGGATATTACAGCGTGGTGCTGGATGAGAGTAACATCAAAGCGGAACTCACCGCAACAGAGCACGCCGGTTTCCACCGGTACACCTTCCCCGAATCCACCGAGTCGTACCTGTTGCTCGATGTGGGGCATTCGCTCGGTGCGCCGTGTACCGAAGGCCACATCATCATCGAGAGCCACGACATCGTCAAGGGCTACGGGCTGTACGGTTACCCTGTCTATTTCTATGCCGTGTTCAACCAGCCTTTTACCTCTTTCGGCACATGGGAAAATGCCTGGCCCGTTAGGCCTTTCGGGATCATCCCCCAAAATGCCCTTTTTGTCATGGGTCCCGGCAGCGAGCACGGCCTCAAAGGGGAATATTTCGACAATAAATCCCTCAGCGGAGATCCTGTCTTTACACGAATCGACAAAACTGTCAATTTTCGCTGGGGCATGAAACATCCTGAAAACCTGCCGCTCAACGGCTTCTCTATTCGCTGGACGGGTACGCTGGTGCCGCCCGAAACACGTGATTACAAAATCCGCATCGATGGTGACGACGGCATCCGCTTCTGGCTCAACGACAGCCTGCTCATCGGCGAGTGGGTCAACCGTGGGGAAACGGCTGACATCGTGACAATGCATCTCGAGAAGGGCAAGCCCTATGACCTGAAAATCGAATATTATGAAAATGTGGGTGTTGCCCTGGCCCGCCTTAAGTGGGACCATGTGGATGAACAGGGTGAAATCCATGAAGGCAGCCGTGAGGCTACGGGCGACAGGATCGGCGCTTTTTTGCACTATGAAACCATAAAAGACGAAAGCGTGGAAGAGCGGGGGGGGATATCGCATGTGAGCATTGAGCAGGCGAGGAAAAATCTCGAAAAGGAAATTCCCGGGTGGAACTTCCATGCCATTGCAAAGGAGACAAAGCTGGTGTGGAACCGCCTTTTGGAACGTATTCGCGTGGAAGGCGGCGCGCATGAAGAAAAGACGAAATTTTACACAGCACTCTACCATGCGCTCGCCGTGCCGACGGATTACACCGAGGATGACAGCTATTTTTACAATACCGG
>WGED01000174.1 GCA_015492915.1 Cyclobacteriaceae bacterium | reverse complement strand
GTTCGGGGCTGTGGCCGATCCGTTTCGGGCACGGTATCCGCGTGAAGAACATCAATCCCGAAAAAAATATTTCCAGCTCCCGTTTCATTGTTTGTCCGACACCCCCGCATCATCAAAACTTGCCATTTCGTTCATAAAGGCCACCGCCGAGCGGATAATGGGATATGCCACGGCACAGCCCGTACCCTCTCCCAGCCGCATACCCAACTTCAACAACGGCTTTGCGCCGAGGTAGCGGAGCATAGTCGCATGCCCCTGCTCATCAGACTGATGACAAAATACCGCAAAATCCATGATGGCCGGATAGAGGGCCTGCGCCACCAGAAACACCGCCGTGGCGATAAATCCATCCACCATCACGACCATCTTCCGTTCTGCGGCCTTTAGCATTGCGCCGCACATCATGGCCATTTCAAAACCGCCAAAAGCACGCAGCACATCGAGCGGGTCGCAGACCGCATGCGCCGCGACGGCCTTTCGCAAAACAGCCAGCTTCCTTTTGAGTTGATCGTCATCCACGCCGGTGCCACGGCCCACACAATCATCTATGGGAATCCGGCATATCTTGCTCATGATCAGGCTGGCGGCGGAGGTGTTGCCGATCCCCATCTCTCCAAACCCGATGATATTGGTTCCTTTGTCATGGATTTGAGTGCATATTTGAGCCCCCTTGCCGATAGCCCGGTCACACTCTTCCACAGTCATAGCAGGCTCCCGCAGGCAGTTTCTGGTACTTTTACGTATTTTGGCATCGATAAGACCGGGATGCTCCGGAAAGTCGTGATTGACTCCGGCATCCACTATCATGAGATCGATGTTATTCTGCTCACAAAACACATTGATGGCTGCTCCATTGCCCAGGAAATTCATCACCATTTGCCAGGTGACCTCCTGCGGATAGGCGCTCACCCCCTCGTTGGCCAGGCCGTGATCGCCGGCGAATACCGCAATGGCAGGTTTACTCAACAGAGGTGAAGTTGTTTGTTGTATAAGTCCGATTTGCAAAGCCAATTGCTCAAGCATACCCAAAGCACCCACCGGTTTGGTTTTCCGGTCAATTTTATGCTGAATCTCATAGAGTATTTGCTTGTCGGGACGTGTGATATCAAAGGATCTCATATAAATTCAGGTATCAGATTTCGGTGACCATACCCGCTTATGAAATTCCGGGTATTTTCTATTAAAATTCGGGCAGGGAACGGCAAAACGGATCACTCCCAGTTCAGCACATATATCGTCTGATCATCTCCGGCAGCAATGGACGTAACGATGTCAATGCTGATATTTTTCACATTGCATATTTCAAGGGCTTTTTCCATCCAGCCGCCGATACGCCTTTCGGTGATCACGGTTGATTGTGGAAATCGGGTAATATGAATGTCAACTCCTTTTGGCCGCTCCTCTCCGATCTTCAGCTCCGACTCGTCGTAAAAGGAGGCAATGATCTTACCTCCTCTTTTCATGATAAATTGTGGTGTGGCGATCAGCACAAAGACTTTATAAATCCCTTTCAGGCCCATCTCGGCGCTGTAACGGCCCGAGTCCCATGAGAATTTTTCAATATCGCCGTCATAAAACAATTTAGCCGCCACTTCAGAGGGGACGATCAGTCCTTCGCGATAGGGATACCACTCAGTGGCCATGATAGGCTCGGTGTATAACTTTCTGGACTCTTCCGGAAGGCTGTCAATCCACTCATGAAATCTGTTTGGGAACTGCTCTTTTATAAAATCGTGGATCGATGAAAGAATTGTACCTTTTACTTTCATGGTATATCATTTAAAAACCGAGGTCGCTGTATCCTTTAAAAAGCATCAAACATGATCAAAATTTCTAATAAACCCAAAATTCTCAACAGGATTTCGTTATGAGAGGTTAAAATACAACTTGTCCCGCCAGGGCGGGAAGAAAATCAGTACGTTTGATGAGGAGGCCTGCCTGCCGGTTCGCTTCCTCAAAAAAACCATGAATTATAATAAATTTTGCCAGACTGCTTATTTTGCCCCGGATTTCATGACTTCGCTGCGATATCTAAGAACGGAGATAGCTGATCACCCACCCTCTCCCAGAATGTCTTTTTAAGCGATTCGTCAAATTGCTTCATCCGCCCCACTTTACCCTTTCTGTTTATAAAATGCCCTGATTCCCATGACTGATTTTCAATGACCCGGATGAGGCCTCTCACCACCTTGCAGGGTGCGGTCATAAACGGACCGGCAAGGTGATACATGCGGTGAAACCATTTTTTCTGCTGGCGGTAAATCCCCGAACTGAAGATGCCGGGATTAAAGCTGAAACTTTCATGTCCTTCCTGAGCGAGCTTTTCGCTAAACAATGCCATAAACAATTTGGTGTCGGCATAAGTCTGAAAAAGCCCGTACCTCCCGGGATCAAATATCTTCGACAGATCAAGCCGTCCCATTGTATAAATCGGCGAACTAACATTAATTATGCACTCCGGCGCCAATAGTTTATTTCCGAGCAACAGACGTGTCAGCAACACGTGAGACAGGAAATTGATCTGATATGACAATTCAAAACCGTCGACTGTTTTTGTAAAATGCGGCGGGCTCAGAATGCCGGCATTATTGATAAGGATATCAAACGGCTCGCCCGATTCAGACAACTTCGCCACTGTTTGCCTGACTTGATGCAAGTCAGCCTGATTGCACCGGATGAGCGTAAATGCAGCCGGATCAAAATCCGGGGCAGGCCCCCTGAAGCCGAAAGCATGGACTATCGCTCCTTTTTCAAGCAATTGCGCCACCATTGCCTTACCAAGCCCCGACGTGCCCCCCGTGACTAAAACTCTTTTACCCTTTAGCGAAACCGGCATCGATACTTCGTCTAATCCTTGTTGCCTGCGGCCTTCCTGCGCTCCATCAGTTCTTTCCATGTCGTCAGGATAATGCCTTCCTTCTCAACATATGCCTTTAGTTTCGGATCGAGCATGGCGAGCAGGTCTCCCTTGCGCGTTTCTCCGGAAGGTGTGATGTATTCAAAAATATCAGACGGATCGGTACAATGCATAATTACAACAGTAATACCCGGCTTCATCTCCTCAAAACGCTCTATAAATTTGCCCGTTTTATACGCCTGGAGGTTAGCATCCGTCTTCTCCATGCCTTCCGGTAACTTCCAGTCATAAGTGTCACTGATCACATCATCAACGACAGGCAATCCCGCATCCCATATTTTTTTGCCGGTTTCACGAATCTGCGTCATGAATTCAGGTTTATCCTTGAACCCTCTTGAAACGATCGTGTTGTGCCCGGCTGGTAATAATACCGGAATGCCGTATTCCATGCCCAGCTTCACATAGATCTGCATAAATTCCGCTTTGGCAAATAGTGTTCCCATATGAGAATCGAGGTGTGTAGGCTGGATGCCCATACGAATCGCCAGGTCTATCTGCGCCCGCAACTCCTCTTCCACATCCTCCGGCGTCGCGTTCTTTACAACAAGCGGAACATTGTCCCACAGCTTGCCCTGCTCATCAGTCAGCGTCGGCACACAATTGACACCTGCCACAGGACCCCAGCGATAGTCATCCCATTCGGAAGTGAGTGTGAGGTGCAGCCCGAAATCCAGGCCCGGGTGATCTTTCAAATAATTAGCGATACCCGGCACCCACGGGCATGGCATCATGATACTCCCCGAATTGGCCAGTCCTTCGTTGATTGCCTGCAGCGTGCCTTTGTTAGACGAATACGACATGCCGAGATCATCGACATGCATAATGATCACTTTGGCGCCCCGCTCAAAGCCCAGCTTTTCAGCCCATGTTTTTTCCTGGGCCAGGATATTTGAACCGAGCAATATTAAAACAAGAAATGCACTTATAATCTTCATAGTCTGCAACTTTTATTTTTTTGCCCGCCAAATTGTCTAAAATTGATCCCTGTTCCAAAAAGGAACAGAAAATTTGCATGGAAAAAGTGTGATTTTCACCCTGCTCAAAGACGCCGCCCACAGCGATTGATAAAAATCATCCGTTTCTCATGAAAAAATATCTGGCCCCATAAATTTCCCGCTACTCGATTCTTAATTTTTCTTTTAATAAAATATTTCCCGCACTCCGCCCTATTTCAAGCATGTATTCGCCGAAAGGCGTTTCATACTTTTGATTTTCGATATTCCATCTAGCAAATGTGCTGACCGGTATTTCCAACTCCACTATGCCGGTTTCTCCTTTTTTTATAAAAATCCGTTTAAATCCGGCCAGGGATCTGATGGGGTCATCCGGCCTGGCGTCAGCTTTGCGAACATACACTTGTACAACTTCCTCGCCATCCTTGTTCCCTGTGTTGCTCACCTTGAGGGTCAGAGATATCACGTCATCCTGTTTCCATGAGTTTTTGGCTATTTTCAGATCGCTGAATGCGAAGGAGGTATAGCTGAGGCCATAGCCAAAAGGATAGAGCGGCCTGCCCCTGAAAAACCTGTATGTACGGTTCTTCATACTGTAATCTTCAAACGGGGGCAGGTCATCCGTGGATTGATAAAAGGTGACCGGCAGTTTTCCGGAAGGATTGATATTGCCGAAAATAATGTCGGCGACGGCATTGCCGCCCTGTTCGCCGGGATACCACGCGAAGAGGATCGCATCTGCCAGATCTGTCACTTCACCGAGCGCGATGGCACTGCCCCCGGTGACCACGACTATGAGTTTTTGATCATTTTTTAGCTTCTTCTTCAGTCTTCTGATGTACTCAATCTGATTGGCGGGCAGCTCTATCTTTTTCCTGTCCCCGCCGTTGGGATTCAGCAAAGCGTCGCCCTCTTCTCCCTCAAACAATGGCGTGATACCCACACAGGCGATCACCGCATCCGCGTTATTGGTCATCCACATTCCGTCATGGATGCGCGCCTGACCATCGAGCGGATAACCTTCGGCATAGTTTACGATCGTGCCCGGCCCGGCCCTGTCCACGATGCCCTCGAACAGTGTGACCATATTGCCCGAATATCCATTGTAGTTGCCCACCAGCACACCAAAATCGGTAGCAACGGGTCCCGTCACCAGGATGTTGTGGGTTTTACCTTTGTCGAGGGGCAGTGCGTTTTCATTCTTTAGCAGCACCACCGATTTGGATGCCACCACATAGGCGAGATCGCGGTGTGCCTTGTTGTTGACGATGTCTTCGCTGAGCCCTGCCCATGGCGTCCGGTCCACCGGATCGAGCAGCCCAAGCCTGAACCGTGTGCGCAGCAGCACCTTCAAATCCTCATCGATGGTTTTTTCTTTCAGATAACCCTTTTCTACGGCTTCCGGCAGGTATTTGTAAAGATATCCGCAATTCAGGTTGACGCCTGCATTGGCTGCCATGGCTGCTGCCTGCACCTTGTCCTCCGTCACCTTGTGGCGCTGCCAGATGTCGTCGAGCGCCCAGCAGTCGCTGACGATATGTCCTTGGAAGCCCCATTCCTGCCGCAGTATTTCAGTGAGCAGGTAATCACTGCCACAGCAGGGTTTGTCATAGGTGCGGTTGTAGGCACACATCACGGATTCGACGCCGGCGTCCACCAGCGCTTTGAATGCAGGCAGATAAGTCTCACGGAAATCAATCTCCGCAGGAATGGCATTAAATTCATGCCTTGTTTTCTCCGGCCCGCTGTGCACCACGTAATGCTTGGCACAGGCGGATGCCTTGAGGTATTTAGGGTCATTGCCCTGCAGGCCATGTACAAAAGCGCTTCCCAACCGACCTGTTAATAACGGGTCTTCGCCGTATGTCTCCTGGCCGCGTCCCCATCGCGGGTCACGGAAGATGTTGATGTTGGGCGTCCAGAAGGTGAGGCCCGTGTACTGCTGCCTGTTGCCTTTTCTGAGCGCGGCGTAGTGCTTGGCCCGCGCTTCGTCAGAGATGGCCGTTGCGACTTGAAAGATCAGGTTTTCATCAAAAGTGGCTGCCATGCCGATGGCCTGCGGAAAGACCGTGGCCTTGCCGGCCCTGCCAACACCGTGCAGGCATTCGTTCCACCAGTTGTACGCAGGGATGCCCAGCCGTTCGATGGCAGGGCTGTTGTACAGCATCATCTGCGCCTTTTCCTCCAGGGTAAGTCTCCCGATAAGATCATCGATACGTTGATCCAGTGACAAGTCAGGATTTTGAAACGGGAATTTTGCCTGCTGGGCAAAAAGGGATGTGAGCGTAAGGGGCAAGAGAGCAATGAAAAACAGACGAATTCTCATGGTTAAATTTGTTTGTATCAATGGTAAAAAAGGGAATTTGTGAATATACCCGCCAAGTCACTAAATTAACGGTTTTACCTCCGGTAAGCCAGGGCAAACGTATTTAACTTTTCATGAATGAACATATTCAT
>WGED01000173.1 GCA_015492915.1 Cyclobacteriaceae bacterium | reverse complement strand
CGGTGATGATCGTGGGAGAAAGCAAAAGTCAGCTTTCCAAACGGGGTGTGGATGAGTTCCTGCGTAAGAAACTGAGGCGGCTGGAAGGCGTGTTTGAAAACATGTTCCCCGTATTAGTAACCCACATGATCACTTCCCCCGATGTGGAAAACTATGCCAAAGACCAGGGCATCGCCCTGTATTACTCTTTTGACTTTTAAAACTCAAGGGGTCTTTTCACACCATTACCCTGGAAAAGACCCCTTGGTTGTAAAGCTCCTTTTTCATTCCCCATGGCACTCATAACATCCAGTATCCTTCCATGCCTCTTCTATATCTACCGGATGCTTAAATTCTAACCCCCTGAGATCAGCCTGGTAAACTGTTTTGCCATCTCCTTGTTCGATGATCAAGTGGCATGCATTACAGTCGTTTCGAATAATTTCCCCTTCTTCAGTTTGATGCAATCCATCATGGCAGCGGTAACATCCCGGCGCCGTCAAATGCCCTATATTTTCCGGATAAGCCTTCCAGTTAGCCCGCATCTCAGGAAAAAAATTTCTGCGATACATCTCTTTCACTTCCTGAATGGCCTGTTCTATCAGCTCGCCTTTTTGTTCCAGGAGTTCTGGGTAGTCTTCAGCGTAAAATTCTCGGATTCCTGATTCTATAATTTGGAAGGCTTCCTCCAGCGACTCGGCCTCGGCTGCTGCATCTACAGCCTCCATGGCTGTTGCCTTGATATAAGGCAATGATGGATCAATTTTGCCGGTTTCCAACAAAATGTTTAGAGCAATTTGTGGCTTTTTGAACTGATGGGACGGCCGGTTATGGCAATCAATGCAGTCCATACGGCGGATTTCCAATGTATCCAGCGCTACATCATCAAAACCGTTCTCGATGGATTTAAAAATCTTTACATTTCCATCGCGATCGGTCATACGTACCCAGGGAATGATTTGACGCTTTTCATCAAGTGCTACATACTCAATTTTATGGGCAATATTCATATGCCAGTGAATACCGCTGGTATACCCGGATTCAGGCGTGCCTCCACCGATTTTCACCAATAGATTGATTTTCCAGCGCGTATTTTGTTCATCGTTCAAATAATGGATTTTCAACGATTGCCGATTGCCATAAAATTTGGCCGGCCAGTGGCACTGTTCGCAGGTTTCTTGAGCCGGGCGCAGATTTCGGATAGGGGTTGGTATGGGACGGTCGTAAGTATTAAAAATGGTGGCATACACCTGATAAGCACCCGAGAGCTTGGAACGAACAAACCAGGTAGCTCCCGGGCCCACGTGGCACTCAACACACTTCACTCTGGCATGAGGGCTGATCTGATAAGTCGTGTATTCAGGTTCCATGACTTTGTGGCAGATCTGCCCACAAAACGTAACCGAATCGGTAAACTCATAGGCCCGGTAAGTTCCAAGGCCGGTAAAAAACAGAAAGATGGCCGTGGCGCCGAGAAAGACCACGGTGGATCGCCGGTGCTTAGGATCATTTAAATCCAACTTTGGCAACACCTGCTTTCCCAGGCCACGGACTCGTCTCCGGTGCTCTCGCCACATGCCAATGGGAATCAGAACCAATCCCATAATAAGAAAAACCGGCAAGACAATGTATGTCAGAACCCCTAAATAAGGCACTGATCGTGGCGAGAGCCATTCCATAAACATTAAAAATAAAATCAGGGCAAACGTTAATATAGCTATGAAGGCCCCGATCAAGCTTATGGTATTGTAAAAGGTATCGAAAAGTTTTTTGTCGTCGTTTTTCGTTCTCGCGGCCATTTTCTTTTCACCTTACTTTTTGGCGATTTCCCTTCGCATTTGCTCGGCCATCTCTTTAATTTCCGTCAGGTCCTGTCGCATTTCACTCCATCCATACCAGAGCGCATAATCAGGGTTGGCATGAAATGTTCCTTGAAAAGCCCGCATCCGATGTTTCAGGAACATGATAAAAAGCCTTTGCTCGATCACAGTGGGCGCATCATGAAACGTCAGCAGATCCGGGAAAGGATAGGCATAGTTTTCAGGCTTTTTGAGAACACCATCCTCATACAAGTTTGCTACTATACGAATGGCTTCGGCCATTAGATGGTCAATTTGTTTAATCATCTCATCGCCTTTTTTAAGTTCGGCGCGGGCAAAATTTTCAGAATGGCATTCGCTACACGCCTTAATCATTTTATTCCGTTCTCTTTCCCAGGAAGCCTGATCAAGGCGTGCTACATCCGCCGCCTTTACCACATCAAGGCGAGCAGTGGGATTTCCTTGAGGATCAAGAACGCCCAGTGCTTGCAAAATGGTTATCCGGTCTTTTTTCCACTGTGGATCTTCCGGCAAGGGAAGCCGGACCGCCAGGAAACCCCATGCGGTGCGCACCTCATGATTGCCATCTTGCATGTGGCAGGTCTGGCAGGTGGGTGCGGCTGCTGATTCGGGCAAAAGTCCGGTTTGTTTCAATAAAAAGCGAACGCCGTGTTTGGAGGAGGAATACATCTCCCACTGTGGATGGTCAAACCCCATGTGGCAGGTTTGGCAGGCTTGAGGCTGTTGGGCTTCTTTCTTGGAAAACAGGTGCCGCGTGTGGCACGCATCGCAGGAAGCTACACCGAAGCCCGCACCATCTTTTTTTAGTTTCTTGATTTCCTCTTCCGACTTTAAGCCGATTTTGTGGCACCCGCCGCAGCCTTTCATTCCTTCGGTAAGAGCCATAGGCTGCCAGTGAATGGTTGGCATGGCATTCATGGCTGCCCAGGCCGCAGCATGTTTACCTTTTTTAAACTGAGCAACCTGATCTTCATGGCATTCGGCACACGTATCTGGAGTGGGAATCCGGACTTCATGCACATCCTCTGCAGTAGTGTGATCTTCACCGTGGCATACATAACAATCCACATCGTTTTCACTGTGCTTGCTCAATTGCCAATCCGTGACAATTTTGGGGGTGACTTTCTTGTGACATTCAATACAGTCCTGAGCGAAGAGTAAGGCAGGTAAAAACAGAACCATTGCGACGGGTAAAGATTTTGCCATCATGACTGCTCCTCCTCACGTTTTGACCGGGTGATTGGCGGGAAAAACATCGGATTGCTTGATCAAGGATGAGAGAAAAATAAACCGCCCCAATTTGTGTCTCATATATATAAAAACTTTTAGCATAAATTCAACAGAAAAAATATGATACCTAAAAGTTTTCACGGGATTCGGGAGAACCAGCTTTTTAGCTGTTTTGATTGTCGGAGTCAGCGGTAAAGAAAAATCATGGCATAAATAATAAGAATAATGGTCACAATACCGGTAGATAAAGCTGCCAAGCCGAAAATTTTTGCACCTTTTTCCAACCACCGTGGAGGCGGCTCCACCAGATGCTTCCGGATTTCTCGTGTTCGGATCAGGCGCCTGTACTCCCGTGGGCGATCATACTTCAACTCCTCCAGAGAAACGCGGCCGGTAAAGATGACCATATCCATGGGGAATTTATCGGGGCGGAAATGGGTATTAAAAAAGTGAATGGTAAAAATAAAACCCGCCGCCAATAAAGCTTCGTCGCTATGGATAATCGTGGCGACGTTTATAAACCAGCCGGGGATACCAAGTCTTGTGAAAAATTCAGGAAACCACAGCAAAAGCCCACTTATGCCAATGACTGCAACTCCCCAAAATACCGCCAGATAATCAAATTTTTCCCAGTACGTCCATTTCCCATATTCCGGGCGCGGACCGATGCCTAAAAACCACTTTAAATTCTGGCAGAATTCAATAAAATCTTGTTTGCCCGGGAGTAAGGAATGCTCGCCGCTTAGCATGTTTTTCAATGGGATCTTTTGTTTTCTTTTTTTCCGAATTAAATAGCCCAAATGTAAAAAGAAATAGGCAAATGTTATAATTGCAGCGACGCGATGGACATATCCCGTGACTTCATACCCGCCAAGTAACCTGGATAAACCCTGGAAGACGCCAACGCCGGAAAATTTAATAGTCATCCCGGTAATGGCTAGAGACAGAAAGCTTAATATCACAAGAAGGTGCAGAAAACGTGAAAATGGATCGAATCGTTGAAAGTACACCCGTCGTGTTCGGGACACCGGATAAGTCCGACTGACGGCAACATCCGATGTGGATGAACCAGATGCATTGAAAGAGGTTGTATTTCCCCCTGAACGCTCATCAAGACCGGAGGAGCCTTTCTTTTCGGCTCTCAATGCCTTTCTTTCCCGAAGTGCCCGGGGTAACCAAAGAATCGTATGCAGGCCAAAAACCGTAAATGTAAACACAAGCAGGCTGGTCATAAACCAAAATGTGTAATACAGGTACGGATATTTTTGTTTGTTATGATGGGTTGCATGCGTGAGATATCCCACAAATTTGCGATTGGAATTGGGATGGCAGGTCTTGCAAGTCTTTACTATATTGGCAAAGCTCAAGGTGGATTCTGGATCGGAGGGCGGCAAAATTTTATGTGCTCCGTGGCAGTCGTGACATTTTGCCGTTTTTGCCGAGCCCAGTTTGGAAACTTTGCCGTGGAACGTTTCGAAATACGTTTCCGCCACATCCATGTGGCACTTGCCGCACTGATCAATGATGCTTTGTCGGAATTCATCCACATCGACCCGCTTGATGGTATGGGATTGGTGACAATCTTTGCATACCGGAAGCTTCTTTTCAGTTTTATTAACTAATTTGCTGTGAACACTGTACTTATACTGTTCATAAATGCCAAGATGGCATTGGGCACAGGTCTCTGCGATGTTGTCTTCATGGACCGTCGATGCCGGATCACTGGCAGGGAGTTCCCGGTGAGCGGTATGACAATCCACGCAGGTAGCCGTTACCATCAGGCCGCTCTGTAAAAGCCCCTTCCCATGAATGCTCATTTTGTAGTGCTTAATGATCTCATGCTCTTTGCCGGTATAGGCTACTGCAGCCTTCGACCCCTCCCGGTGGCACCTGCCGCAAAGTTCCGGAATATTTTTAGAAAAGGTCAGCGAGAAAACATCCTCCTTCGATTGCATATCATGAACGCCGTGGCAGTCCGTACAGTAAGGCGCAATTTCGTACCCCTTCGCATAAAATTTCCCATGTTGACTATTTTGATAGTCAGAAACCTGTTGGGCGTGGCACATCGAACAATCCACAGGTCCGCTATTCTTGCAGACGGGATCTTTGGAATGGCTGACATTGGTGTGGCATTTTATGCATGAATGAGTTCCATGTACCGAAGCACGCAGCTCATTTAAATCCACATACAATGCACGGCTTTTCCCATTCGTCACTGTTTTTAGCTCTCGATCACCATGGCACCCCATGCACAAGGCATCGGGAAAACTTTCCTCATAAAACACTCGACGTACTTTGTGGGGTTGGTGGCATTCGATACAGCTCGGAATCTTATGGGGCTGTTTTTCCCAAAGCTCGCCTCGAATGACCTTGAGATGGACTCGCTCGATTTGAGCATGACATTGCATACAGGTTCGGGCAATATTATTCCGGTTGATGGTGGATTCTGGATCCTCATGGGGCAGGATATCGTGCGAGGTGTGGCAGCTTGTACACACGGCTGTCACAATCAGGCCGCGCTTAAACAAACCATCTCCATGAATCGATTGAGAATAATCCTCAAGTGCATGAGGTTCCGCTACCGTGCGCAATTTAGCCACCGGAGTCCCTTCTTTATGGCACCGGCCGCACAACCGCGGAATGTTCATGACGTAGGTCATCGACTGCTCATCTGAGGAAGAGCGAATATAGTGCTTACCGTGGCAAGTTGTGCAACCAGGAGCCAGATACTTCCTTGCCTTCAGCGCCTGACCATGCAGGCTTCTGGCATAGCGTTCGGCGATATCATCATGGCAGTTGCCACAATCCACTGGAGCAAGCGTCTCTTCGTGCGGCAGGTCCTCCACATCCGCATCTTCATGGCAGGAGACACATCCGTTTTCCCCATGCACTGAATGGGCAAATGCAATTCCATCTACGTAAAGCGAAACTTCCCGGCCGTTCCGTTCCACGACAAAATCTTTTTCACCATGGCATTCCAAACACTCTTCCTGGCCCCAAAGGCTTTGCGGCGAAAGCAACCCCGCCGCCAGCATGGCTGCTAAAGCAATCCGCGTCAACACCTTTCACCTCTATAAAATTATGACGGGATCCTGGATCAAACTTCCAGCCGGCCGGTTAAAAGCACTTCTTCCGTCTCGTCTTGGTCCAGGTGTTGCTTCATTCTCTCCAGTTCCGCGGCATGCTCTTCCTGCATCTCACGGGCGGTGATATAACCGTAGAACATGCTCATGTTGGCCGGATATACGGCGGGATTAAACAGGACAAAATAAAAATGCCATACAACAATCGCAGCCGTCGCCAGCACCGCCTCATAAAAGTGGATAACCGTCGCCACATCCAGTACCCATAGTGGAAAAAGCCGTAGGGAAATATTCTCGAACCACAGCAACATGCCGGTGATGACCATGATCAAAGTACCCCACACAAGCGCCCAATATTCCAGCTTCTCCCAGTAGGCATAATGATCATACTTCGGTGGTGCAGGACGCTTACCGAGATTATAAAGCATCTGATTGCGCAAATCCAAAAAGTCACGCTTTCGTAGCTTTAGTGCCTGGAACTGTGCCCGGCCTCTGGTAGAAAACAATAAATATCCTACATGATAAAGCGAAAGCAGGGTGTAAACCGTAGCTGCGATACGATGCAACAGCCCTCGTAAATCAAAGGAACCGGTGGCAGAAAAAACCCATGTCCACCACGATTCGGGATATTTGAGAGCAAAACCCGTAAGAACCAGCATAAAAAAAGAGACCACCAGAACCCAGTGTTGAATCCGCTCTCCCCGCGTCCAGCGAAGGTAATAGGTGTTTGATTTATCTGAGACCATGGTAGCGCTCATTTTTGATTTTTCTGACCCGGGCCAGAAAGTCTATTCCGTTATGGAGAACCATAAACCCGATAACCACAGTAATGAAAATGATATAAATGGACCGGACGATTTGTACAATCCTGGCTTCTTTGACACCGGTAACCAAATGGATCTTCGAGCGGGCAAAATTCTCACCAGGATTTGGATGACATTTTCCGCATGTTTTTACCAGGTTGGTTGGATGAATATAGGAGCGAGGATCGGTAGAAGGCAAAATAT
>WGED01000172.1 GCA_015492915.1 Cyclobacteriaceae bacterium | reverse complement strand
TAAAAATTCATAGATCTCATGCAGATGCCTGATAATCATCTTTATATCTTTTCTGTTTGAGCGGCGAAATTTTTCCCTGTTTTTAAATTATTGCTGTAGCGGCCCCTCTATCCGGCGCCTAAGGATTATGCCTCGAAACGGGCTGCGATATACTCACTTATCTATTTTCTACTTCTCCGGAACGGGAAACGCACGTTTCTCAGCACATAAAATCGCCGGAATTGCCAAAGCGAAAGGGCTGGATGCGAAAGTATAAAATATCGCCGAAGTAAAGCATAATTATCCTGCTTTCGCAAAAGACGAACTGATCGGATTTTGCTATCCGACACACGGCTTCAATGCGTCGCCCATCGTCCTTAACTTCATCCGGCATTTCCCGAAAGGTAATAATCATGTTTTTCTCATGAATACCGGAGCGGGTCTTAAACCCAAAATTCTCAATAACCTTTCTATTCCAAGCTTAAACTACTTTAAAATCAGGAACTTCGTTCACGTTTGATTCGTCACCATAAAGTGCATTATGCCTCCTCGTCAAACGTGCTGATTTTCTTCCCGCCCTGGCGGGACAAGTTGTATTTTAACCTCCCATAACGAAATCCTGGTGAGAATTTTGGATTAAAATACCGATGGATCAATAAGCTCATTACATTCACTTCCCTGACCCATTATAAATTCTGGAACCGGTACAAAATGCCCAAAAAGTCATGAAACTGCCCGAAGAGCCATGGAAAATCAATGATTTTTTATCCCCGGTTCAGGTCGTTGTGTCCGATATTACCACTTACATCAAGGCTTGCTTTATGCCATTTTCTCATTGCGTAGTTCGGTCGGACATTTTCCGGCGACAAGCGGAATTCTTTTGACAAGTCTGATAGCGTCGAATCCGCCATGGATATTGATAATATTTTCAAAACCGTTATTGGTCAGGATAGAGGAGGCGATCATTGAGCGATAGCCTCCGGCACAATAAATCATGTATTTCCCATGACGATCCAGTTCATCAAGCCTTTCAGGCAATTCGATCAAAGAAACATTTACAGCACCTTCTACATGCTCCGTCACTACCTCCGTATTGCGGCGCACATCGAGCAGTTCATAGCCTTCTTCTTTAAAATGCATTAGTTGCTCCGGCTCTATGGAAGTGATCTTCCTGACGGGCAATCCGGCCTTTTCCCATGTGTCCATGCCACCTTCCAGATAGCCGGCCACATTTTCAAAACCGACCCTCGCCAGGCGTAATACCGTTTCATACTCTTTTCCCGGCAGGGTGATCAGCACAAGTTGCTTGTCGATGGGTATCAGGGTGCCCACCCAGATAGCAAACTGCCCTTCCAGGGGGAAGTTGGTGGATCCGGAAATATGCCTTTTCTCATAGAAATCCTCCTCGCTCGAATCGATGATAATTGCCCCGTTTTCCATGGCTTGCCTAAACTCATCCAGCGACAAAGGTTTCAGGTTTTCCCCGATCACCTCATCGATATTCCGGTAGCCTTGCCTGTTGATACGCGCATTTTCGGGAAAATAGGCCGGTGGCGGCGCCAGTCCGTCTGTGACGACATGAATAAATTCCTCCCGGCTCATGGGCTGCAGGGCATAATTGAACCTGCGCTGCTCACCAATGGTCGAGACGGTCTCATCACTCATGTTCTTTCCGCACAGCGATCCTGCTCCGTGACCGGGATATACGATCACATCATCCGGTAAAGGCAATATTTTATGCTGCAAGGAATCGTAAAGCATGCCGGCGAGGTCTTCTTTTGTCAGATCGCTCTTTACGGCAAGGTCGGGTCGTCCCACATCACCGATGAACAGCGTATCGCCTGTAAAGACCGCATGAGGCCTCCCCTCTTCGTCATTTAGCAAAAAGGTGCTCGACTCCATAGTGTGACCCGGTGTGTGCAATACCCCTATCCCCACTTCGCCAAGCCTGAAACGCTCACCGTCTTCAGCCACATAGCATGAATAATGCGGGGCGGCCGTCGGGCCGAAGATCAGCATGGCGCCTGTTTTGCGCGCGAGGTCAAGGTGGCCCGAAACGAAATCAGCATGGAAATGCGTCTCGAAAACATATTTGAGCTTTGCCCCGCGCTTCTCAAGCAATTCGAGATAGGGCTCCGTCTCGCGCATGGGATCGATTACAGCCGCTTCGCCGTTTGATTCGATGTAATATGCCGCCTCTGCCAGGCAGCCGGTATATAATTGTTCAACGTACATGTGTCTTCAGGTTTCGAAAGAAAATTCTATGGGAAAATCACTTAGAATTCATGGCCGGTCAGATCAGCTCGCATTTGTTGAGGCACGTAATGACCGTGATCACTTCTTTTAACTTGAGATAATAATAAATGTTTTTGCCCTCCCTGGTGCTGCCTAAGATACCGGAAAGTTTCATATTGGAGAGGTGATGTGAAGTGAGCGATTGCTCCGAATCCAGCAACTCACAAATATCATTGACGCACAGCTTGTCATTGGTCATCAACAGGCTGATGATGCCGATGCGGAGCGGATGCGCGAGTGTTTTCAGAATAAAGGCCACCCGTTCGAGTTTTTCCGGATCGAGATTTTTGACGAGCTCCTTCTGTGAGAATTGTATTTCTTCTACTTTCATAATGAAATGGATTCAGATATGCTTAACATAAGCAAACATATGAACATATGTTGATATATAAAAGTTTATGCCCGGAAAATCATTGTATCCTATGAAAAAACGGTGATTTTTCATACTCCCTCATCCATAGAGGCCTGCAAAAAGGTTAAAAATCCATACCGTTTCATTTGCAGGGCTTCAGTGCTTGTAAATACAGCGTGGGATTATTTATTCTTCTTCTATGGTCTCAAACAGGTTGATCATGCCATCCTGCTTTCTCGTCAGTATTTCAATAACATATCTTCCGCTTGTGATCTTCTCCTCTCCGACATTATCAACCGGAATAGAGAGAATCGTCAATTGGTATTGACGCGCGAAAAATTTTTTAATCAGCAGCGTTGTTTTCGATTTGTTGCAGGAATAGAGGTAAGGCAATCTCTGATATGGCGAATATTCACCCTCATCCAAGGCGGGAAAGACATAACCCTTTCCTTCAACCGTCACCACATATTTAACAAGCTTATACTTTCCGTTATTGTGGACTCTAACCTCGACGGAATCCACCGATGAGCTTTCCTGTCCGTAACTACAGAACGTAACGAGCAACAATAAAGAAATGACGAGCCTGATCATCTAAGAATAAATCACGGCAACACTTTTATTGTGACTGCCGGTCATGCCAATGAAAAATAACCGTTTTCCCATAAATCAATCCGTCACTGTCATGGTAGTTTTCATGACCATCGGTATTACCATCCCGTCGGGTAGTTTTTCGTTTTCTTTGATATACGCATCGCCTTCGATATCCTGCTTTATCTCTGCCTCCACAATCCAGCCTGTGTCACTCCCGATCCTGATCACCGACGCCATTGTACCGCTTAAGTCATACCTCATCGGCATGCCGTTCATCTTCACATAAGCATCTTTATCGGCTGTCACTATCTTCGAATCTCCTTTTATCAAAAAATAATCGGGGTGAATTTCCACAAGCGTATAGGTAGTTGTTACATCAGCCTGCATGCCCGACTTCAACTCTGTGTCCACCTCCCATGATTCCCCTTTTTTTACCTTTTTATCAGGAAACACGGCTATGGCCATTTCGATGCTGCCCTTGAACGCATCTTTGCCGTATGCCCTGGCGATTTGCTCTCTGATCTGGGCGATCTGTTGTTCTGTGATCTGAGGCAGATTATCAAAGGCCGACTCATAAATTGTCTCAATATTGTTCACCTCTGTCACCTTGCCTTTGTCTGTCATCTTAATGTTGAACACCTTCCCTTTCATCGAAGCAAGAATTTTAGAGAGCACATCGTTTTCATCCTCTTTTTCAGAGCTGAATTCCATGGTCATCTGCGGCATTTTAATGGACATGGCGAGACGCTCGTAATTCACATCCATGTCATACACACCGTTTTGGTAATCATTTACCTTGAAGAGCATTTCGCCCGTAATGCTCATAACCATATCCATTTTCTGTCCGCTGATCTCCTGGATGATATTTGATTCCGAAACCATCTTTTGCCTGTATTCCTTCCCGGTTTCCAGCTTCAGTTTCAGATCGACCTTCTTCGCCTCTGCAGAAAAAAGGATTATGAATAAAAAGATAAATGTGTGGATTGTTTTCATTTTCTGATCAGTTAAATTGTTTGATATTGTATTGAATCTTATCCGATTTACCGGACCGGAACCAACCGTGAATATCTCTCTGAGTTTTTTCATCAAATCAAGGAGAGAGAAACACAGGTCT
>WGED01000171.1 GCA_015492915.1 Cyclobacteriaceae bacterium | reverse complement strand
CAGAATGGTAAAAAGATCTGAGCCCGCCGGGGCTGAAAATTTAAACAAATATATATTAAAAGGAATACAGGAAAAAAAGGGTAGTGACATTGTTATTCTTGATCTGACGAACATAGGCAATACTGTAGCTGATTTTTTTATCATATGCACGGGCACATCCGACACACAATTAGACGCTATCTCCGAATCGGTAGAAAAAGAGGTTTACGAAGCTCTTTCAGAACGCCCCTGGCATCGCGAAGGCATCCGCAACAAAGAGTGGATTTTGCTGGACTTTGTAAATGTGGTAGTTCACATTTTCAAAAATGATGTCAGAGAATTTTACGGACTGGAAGAACTGTGGGGCGATGCCCAAATAACATATGTCGATCAAAAGGAACATTTGGAGAGGTAATTAGTTTAGAGTAAGGAACAAGTAAATTATCATAAGAAGAGTAATGGAAAATAATCCAAAAAAGAAACCTGTTATCCCCAAAACTCCGCAAAAACCTAATTATCAGGTGTGGATCATTTTGTCGTTGATGATACTGGTTTTCTCCATTTTTTATTTCAATCAGTCAGGAGGCATACAGGAGATCACTGAGCGCAAGTTTATTGAAATGGTCAAAAAAGGCCACGTGAGGGAGATCGTAGTAATAAAGAATCAGGATGTTGTAGAAGTATTTCTGAATGAAGAGGGTATAAACAGCGGCGAATACAAACTGCCCGAGCGTCCGGCATTTTATATGGAACAATTACCGCAGTTTAGTTTTGAAGTCGTGTCTGCTGAAAATTTTCTTGAAAAGTTCACTGCTCTCGAAGAACAACTTCCTGAGGAAAAGCGGATCGGTTATAAAGTAGAGACGCGCTCCGACTTTACAAGCCTGATCTTTAACTGGGGCTTTTTGTTTCTGATCCTCATCATCTTCTGGATGCTGATGAGAAGGATGACCGGTGCCGCCGGACCCGGAGGACAGATATTTAACATCGGAAAATCCAAAGCCGCGCTTTTTGACGCAGAAAATAAAGTAAAGATCACCTTTGAAGATGTGGCAGGGCTTGAAGAGGCCAAAGAGGAAGTAAAAGAAATAGTGGATTTCCTCAAGAATCCATCAAAATACACAAAACTGGGAGGCAAGATACCCAAAGGAGCACTGCTTATTGGTCCTCCGGGTACGGGTAAAACATTGCTGGCAAAGGCTGTAGCGGGTGAAGCCAATGTACCGTTTTTCTCATTATCAGGATCGGACTTTGTGGAGATGTTTGTCGGCGTAGGCGCTGCCCGTGTGCGTGACCTGTTCAAACAAGCCAAGGAAAAAGCTCCCTGTATCGTTTTTATTGATGAAGTCGACGCCATCGGACGATCCAGAGGCAGGGGATCACTTCCGGGTGCAAACGATGAAAGAGAAAATACCCTCAATTCCCTGCTGGTGGAGATGGATGGGTTTGCTACCGATTCAGGCGTTATTATTCTTGCAGCAAGCAACCGCCCCGATGTATTAGACCCCGCTTTATTGAGGCCGGGCCGTTTCGACAGACAGATCGCTATTGACAAACCGGACATCATTGGCCGTAAGGCGATTTTCGAAGTGCATCTTAAGCCGTTGAAGCTAGCCAAAGAAGTCGATCCTGCCAATCTGGCCGCGCAGACTCCCGGCTTTGCCGGAGCTGAGATCGCCAACGTTTGCAACGAAGCCGCATTGATCGCGGCCCGTAAAAACAAAAACGCCATCGACATGGATGACTTCCACGATGCCATCGACAGGGTGATCGGCGGATTGGAAAAGAAAAACAAGATCATCTCGCCTGAAGAGAAACAGATCATCGCCTATCACGAAGCCGGGCACGCCGTGGCGGGCTGGTTCCTTGAGCATGCAGATCCTCTGGTTAAGGTGAGCATCGTACCTCGGGGAGTGGCTGCCCTGGGCTACGCGCAATATCTGCCCAAAGAACAATTTCTGTATCAGTCGGATCAACTGCTTGATGAGATGTGCATGACCCTTGGCGGGAGAGCGGCGGAAGAAATTACCTTCGAAAAAATCTCAACAGGGGCCCTGAGCGATCTCGAAAGGGTGACAAAATTGGCCTACAGTATGGTGACCATTTACGGCATGAATGAGAAATTGGGTAATATCTCATATTACGACTCCAAGCAATCCGAGTATAACTTCACCAAACCTTATTCTGAAGAAACCGCCCAAATGATCGACGAAGAGGTAAGGGCACTTGTCGAAACTACTTATAAACGGGTTAAAGAACTATTGAAGGAAAAGAAAAACCTCCTTACGATTGTCGCCAAAGAACTGCTTGAAAAAGAGATCATATTCCAGAACGATCTGGAAAGGCTGATCGGTAAAAGGCCTTTTACAAAAAGTACGACTTATCAGGCATTTATCGACGGTACCATGGAAAAGGAATTAAAAGAGAAGAAAGATAAAGCCGCAAAAAAAGAAGAGGCTAAAAGAAAGAAAAGAGAGAAAAATGATGCCGAAACTGAATCCGCCGAAAAACTGAATGATATTAAGGCCGGAGAAAAGGATAGAAAAGAAAACAATACAGCCTCAACCGGTGAGGAGGGCAAAAGTCAAAAAGTTGGCACAAACACTGCCGGGGCAGAAGAAAAGAAAGAAGGTTAATTATTCCCATGAAGTTTTCATAAAATCTTTTTATTT
>WGED01000170.1 GCA_015492915.1 Cyclobacteriaceae bacterium | reverse complement strand
GGATTTTAGGTCAATCCTCATGGCTTTTGTTTATTTTTGAAAAAAGGATAAGCTGCATTATCCGGGCACTTTTTAAATTATGTCAAAATGAAAAATCTTCATAATCTGTTCTTTTTCATAGTCATTTCAATCCTGGCAGTGGGTGTGGGCGCCTGCCGGAACAATACGCCTGCCAAGCCCAACATCATCCTGATCATGGCCGACGACATCGGTTTTTCCGACATCGGCTGCTACGGCAGCGAGATCAGCACGCCCAACATCGACCGGCTGGCCGAAAATGGCCTCAGATTCATGACTTTTTACAATATGGCCAAATGCAACCCTACCCGCTCCTCGCTGCTCACGGGCTTGTACACCGGCGGCAACGGCGCCGTGCACATCGCACAGCTCACCAAAAAGGCAGGGTATTTCAATATCATGAGCGGCAAGGAGCATTTTGACAAATGGGTGCCCGAATACTGCAAAGCGGAAAATGTGTTTGACCACTCCTTCTACTTTTGGGCTACGACCCAGTACTTTCTGCCCCCTTCCGGAAAGTTCGAACGGCCGTTTTATCTCGAAGGGAAAGAAATCGGCGCCGATGACATCTACCATGAGCGGTCACCCATGTACAAAACGGATTTTATCACGGATTACGCCCTGCGCTGGCTTGATGAAGCGATAGAAAAGGGCGGGCCGTTCTTCCTTTACCTCCCCTACCATGCGGCGCATTACCCCCTGCAGGCACGGCCGGAAGACATCGCCAGATACCGCGGAAAGTACATGAAAGGCTGGGATAAATTAAGGGCGGAACGGTTTGAGAGAGCAAAGAAGCTGGGCGTATTACCTGAGGATGCTAAGCTGAGTCCGCCGGAGGGCAACCTGAATAAATTCCGGAAACCGTTGATACCCGCTTACACGGATTACTACCCCTGGGAGAGCCTGACGGAAGCGCAAAAAGACTCGCTCGATCTGGAAATGGCCGTGTATGCCGCCATCATCGACCGCATGGACCAGAATATCGGACGCGTGCTTCAAAAGCTTGAAGAAAAAGGTGTTCTGAACAATACACTGATCATGTTTCTCGTGGATAACGGTGCCTGCCCGTTTTATTCCAACAAGATCAAAGATGTGCCGCCAGGCCCCGCCAACTCGTACTGGAGCCTGCGCGCCACCTGGGCCAACTTGGGCAACACCCCTTTCAGGCAGTACAAACAAAGCGGTTACGAAGGCGGCAGCCACACGCCCTTTATTGCTTTCTGGCCGGAGGTGATCGCGCCGGGCACCATCACCGACCAGCCCGGCCATGTGGTGGACATCGCCCCTACTTTTCTTGACTTGCTGGGCATTGCTTATCCCGATTCGGTCAACGGCTTTCCTACCATCCCGCTGCACGGCAGTTCGTTGCTGCCGGTTTTCAAAGGAGAAAAACGGGAAGAGCCTGGTTATTTCATCTCGGGGCTTGAAAAACACCGTATGTTTCGCAGCGGCGATTACAAGATCGTCAGGATGAACGGCGGACCATGGGAATTGTACAATATTCGTAAAGATCCATCAGAGACAGACAGCCTGGCTGAAGAATACGACTCAAAAGTGAAGGAATTGGCAACACAATACGATGCTGTACTCAAAGGCCTCATGTCTCCAATAAAATAGACAGGGTTTCTGCATAAAAAAAAATCGTCTGCCGTCGTTGGCAAAATCCCATGAGAAAACGCCATAAAAAAACCACCCCGCACTATGCAGGGTGGCTGAATGTACGCCCGGAAGGACTCGAACCCTCAACCCCCGGAGCCGAAATCCGGTATTCTATCCAATTGAACTACGGGCGCAATCGGACTGCGAATTTCTTTAAAAAACGGATTTATTCAATAATTATCTCGCACTTTCTTCGAGAACCTCAGTGACGAGGCGGGCAGCATCTTTGAGCAATACGGCAGACCGTACTTTCAGGCCACTCTCATCGATTATTTTGGCACCTTCCTCGGCATTAGTGCCCTGCAAGCGCACGATGATCGGCACTTCGATCTCCCCGATATTTTTATACGCTTCCACCACGCCGGTTGCCACCCTGTCGCAACGCACGATACCGCCGAAAATATTGATAAGGATCGCCTTAACATTCGGATCTTTCAGAATAATACGGAATCCGGCTTCCACAGTCTTCGGATTGGCTGTGCCGCCCACATCGAGGAAGTTGGCCGGTTCACCTCCGGACAGTTTAATAATGTCCATCGTCGCCATGGCCAAGCCGGCGCCATTGACCATGCAGCCGACATTGCCGTCGAGCTTGATGTAATTGAGGCCCGCTTCACTGGCCTCAAGTTCGAGGGGATCTTCTTCCGTAACGTCCCTCATCTCCATTAAATCCGGATGCCTGTACAAAGCATTGTCATCGAGGTTGACCTTGGCATCGACAGCAAGGATTTTATTGTCGGAAGTTTTCAGAGCCGGATTAATCTCGAAGAGAGAAGCATCCGAGGAAACATAAGCCTTGTAGAGCGCCATGATAAATTTGGTCATTTCCCTTGCAACTTTTCCTTCAAGACCGAGCTTATAAGCCACTTTTCTGGCCTGATACGGCTTGAGCCCCTGAGCGGGGTTTATCCACTCTTTAATGATCTTTTCCGGGGTATTTTTTGCCACTTCCTCAATATCCATTCCACCCTCTGTAGAGGCCATGATCACATTTTCCCCGCGACCCCTGTCGAGCAGGATGCTGACATAATATTCTTTCGGCTCCGACTCGCCAGGGTAATAAACATCCTGGGCAATGAGTATCTTGTGCACCTTTTTACCTTCCGGGCCGGTCTGATGTGTGACGAGTCGCATGCCGAGGATATGCTTGGCATGTTCTTCCACCTCCTGTAGGCTCTTGGCAAGTTTCACGCCGCCGCCCTTGCCGCGACCTCCCGCGTGGATCTGGGCTTTTACTACCCACCAGCTTGTGCCTGTATCATGTTGCAGTTGTTTGGCGGCTTCAACCGCCTTTCCCGGTGTGTCTGCGACTATACCTTCCTGTATAGTTACACCGTATTTTTTCAGAATGCTTTTTGCTTGATATTCGTGTATGTTCATTATGCTAAATTTGCAGCTAAACTATATGTTTTCAGATTATTTACCAAAGTTTATCAACGGTGAAAAAAATAATGTTGTTTTTCCACCAGGGATTAAAACATTAGCCCGAATTTCTTATGTTTGGAATTAATTTTATGTAGCAAAAGATACTTAATGATTCTCGAGGGATACCAGATCACAAAATCGTACGGAGACCTGAAAGTGCTTAAAGGCATCGACATCTCTATTGAAAAGGGTGAGATTGTCTCGATCGTCGGCGCCTCGGGTGCAGGCAAGAGTACCTTGTTGCACATTCTCGGCACGCTTGACAGGGCAGATTCAGGCAAGCTAACCATCAAAGGTAAAAATGTCAATAACTTAAGCAGCAGCCAGATGGCACGGTTCAGAAATAAAAATATCGGCTTTGTCTTTCAGTTTCACAATCTGTTGCCCGAGTTTTCCGCCCTTGAAAACATCTGCATTCCGGGCTACATCGGGAAGCGAAAACCTGCGGAAGTTGAGGCCAAGGCGGTTGAATTGCTGGAAATCCTCGGCATGGCTGACCGCAGAAACAACAAACCTTCCGAACTATCAGGCGGTGAGCAACAGAGAGCTTCTGTTGCCAGGGCCCTGATCAATGACCCTGAGATCGTTTTTGCCGATGAGCCCAGCGGCAACCTCGACTCACGAAATGCGCATGAACTTCATGAGCTTTTCCTGAAGTTGCGCAAAGAACTCAACCAGACTTTTGTCATCGTAACCCACAACGAGCACCTCGCACAACTGGCAGACAGGATACTGGAAATCAAAGACGGTATTTTTGTAAAATAATACCCTGTTTTTCATGGCGCCCTTTGGTTGAACCACTTTATAAAATCATTCATTTTTCATGGAAAGCAACCGAATAAGTAAATGATACACGGTCAGAATTCGTTGAAAACTGTTAATTTTGTTGTGATAACGGATGGTGTACCGGGATCGAATAAATAGATTTACTTAGCATAAAACGTAACGATTATTATGTCAGGACATAGCAAATGGTCAACGATCAAGCGAAAGAAAGGGGCTAACGATGCCAAGCGGGGAAAATTATTTACCAAACTCATAAAGGAAATCTCGATCGCAGCACGGGAAGGCGGTGGAGACCCTGACGCCAATCCGCGCCTGAGGCTGGCAATAGCCAATGCCAAAGGAAACAACATGCCCAAAGACAATATCGAAAGAGCAATAAAGAAGGCAACGGGCAATGATGCAACACAATATACCGAGGTGACTTATGAGGGTTACGGTCCGAAAGGTGTTGCCATTTTTGTGGAATGCCTGACCGACAATACCAACAGAACGGTATCGAGCGTACGGGCTGCTTTCACCAAACACGGCGGCAACCTCGGCACGAACGGATCACTCGAGTTTATCTTTGACCGGAAAGGGGTGTTTCAAATCAAACTGAATGATAACATAGACGAAGAAGAATTTGAGTTGGAAATGATCGATGCAGGCGCTGAAGATATAACCGTGGAAGACGGATATATCACCGTAACTTGTGAAATGAGTGACTTCGGGCATATTCAGAAAAAACTCGAAGAATTGGGCATTGAGGCTGAAACAGCAGAATTACAGAGAATCCCCAACACGCTCGTCACGCTTGATAATGAGTCATTTTCCAAAGTGATGAAGCTGATCGAAGCACTTGAAGACAACGATGATGTCCAGAAGGTATTCCACAATATGGACATTACCGAATCACAAATGGAAGAACTGATCTGACCGAAGGGGCTGAGCCCCTTTTTTATTACACCTTTCCATGAACATCATCAAAAAAATATACGGCTCGTCCCTCACCCTTCTTACGGATCTGTACGAGATCACCATGGCTTATGCATACTGGAAATCAGGCATGGCTGAGAGAGAAGCCGTCTTTCATCTGTTTTTCAGAAAAGAACCATTTAACGGCGGTTACACCATTTCAGCCGGGCTTGAACTGGTCATCGAGTTTCTGAAAGATTTCAGATTTCATGATTCAGACATCGCCTATCTGAAAACGCTGAAAGGCAATGACGGTAAGCCCCTTTTTGAAAAAGACTTTCTTGACTTTCTGAAAAATCTCGATTTCTCATGCACCATTGATGCTATTCCGGAAGGCACCGTGGTATTTCCCAACGAACCGCTGCTGAGGGTTCAGGGCCCGCTCTTGCAGGCGCAGCTTATTGAATCGGTATTGCTCAACATTATCAATTTTCAAACCCTGATCGCCACAAAATCCGCCAGGATTTGTCTGTCCGCCAGAGCACCGGTAATGGAATTCGGGCTGCGGAGAGCACAGGGCATCGACGGGGCTCTGGCAGCCAGCAGGGCGGCGTATATCGGCGGATGCAGCGCCACCTCCAACGTGCTGGCTGGAAAGATATTCGATATCCCTGTGAGTGGTACTCATGCACACAGTTGGGTCATGTCATTCGACAGCGAGATAGAAGCTTTCAGAAAATACGCTGAAGTCATGAGCAATAACTGTATTTTGCTCGTGGATACTTACGACACCCGCCAGGGAATAGCCCATGCCATCGAAGTGGGCAAACTACTGAGAGAAAATGGCAAAAAACTCATAGGCATCCGCATCGATTCCGGCGACCTGGCATATTTCAGCCAACTGGCCCGCGAAATGCTCGACAATGCGGGTTTTTATGATACCAAAATAGTAGCAAGCAACGATCTGGATGAGCATATCCTCGAAAGCCTGCACGATCAGAATGCAAAGCTTGATTTGCTCGGTGTGGGTACTAAGCTCGTGACCGCCTATGACCAACCGGCGCTTGGCGGGGTGTATAAATTGTCTGCCATTAAAAATGAAAAGGGGGAATGGGAGAGCAAACTCAAACTCTCGGAACAGACCGTCAAGATTAACATTCCGGGCATTCAGCAAGTCAGAAGATTTTATCAAAATGGTTCGATGGTGGCCGATATGATCTACGATACCTTGCTTGGTGTGCGTAAACCACCTCTACTCATCGACCCCAACGACCAGACGAAAAGGAAAAAAATATGTGAAGACGGATGCCGGTGGGAAGATCTTCTGGTTCCTGTTTTTAAAAACGGCAAGTCGGTCTATAACCATCCCTCTCTTAATGAAATCAGAGAGGTCGTGCAAAAAAACCTGAAACAACTCCATCCCGGCATCAAACGATTGATCAATCCTCACGTTTATGTAGTTGGGCTTGAGTCGCGGCTCAATGATAAACGAATGCGTCTTATACTTGAACAGCGTAAACTATTAACGTGATAATATCATGGAAGCGTTGATCGTGGTTGATATTCAAAATGATTTCCTGCCGGGCGGTGCCCTGGCGGTGGACGGCGGTGATGAGATCATCCCGCTGGTCAATAAACTGATGACAAAATTTGACCTCGTCGTAGCCACGCAAGACTGGCATCCCGCCGATCATGGCAGCTTTGCCTCCAATCATCCCGGCAAAAAACCCGGTGATATCATAGAGCTCGGCGGCCTGCAACAAATCCTCTGGCCCGATCACTGCGTTCAACACACTCATGGCGCGGAATTCAGCAATGATCTGAACACTGAACATTTTCATACAATCATCCGAAAAGGCACGGATACACTGATCGATTCTTACAGCGGTTTTTTTGATAATGGAAAAAAGAAGAAAACCGGACTCGATGAATATTTACGGTCAAAAAACGTGGACGAAGTATTTATCACAGGCCTGGCCACTGATTTTTGCGTGAAATACACTGCTCTTGATGCTATCGAATTGGGATACACGACGAGTGTAGTGGCAGATGCCACCAGAGCCGTGAATCTTGAAGAGGGGGATTTTGAAAAAGCACTTGAAGAAATGAGAATCAAAGGGATTCACATTATTCAAACCGTCGAGCTGTTGTGACTATAGAAAAATAGCCTTTTTCTCATAAAAATTTCAGACACGGTATCAGGTAAGAAATAAAAAAGCCCTGACGTTAAACGCCGGGGCTTTGTTGTGTTTATTCTTTAAGGATTACTTTACAGAATCCATGTATTCGATCAGTTCAACCACTTTGGCCGAATAGCCCATCTCGTTGTCATACCATGAAATCACTTTCACGAAAGTAGGACTGAGCTGGATGCCGGCGCCGGCATCGAAAATCGAAGTTCTGGTGTCGCCAATAAAGTCTGTTGAAACAACAGCATCTTCCGTATAGCCGAGGATGCCTTTCAATTCACCTTCGGAAGCCTTTTTCATGGCAGCACAAACCTCTTCGTAATTGGTCGGGGTCTTCAGGCGTGCCGTAAGGTCCACAACCGATACGTCAGGAGTCGGAACCCTCAATGACATACCTGTCAGTTTGCCATTCAGATCAGGGATTACCTTACCAACCGCTTTGGCGGCTCCCGTTGATGAAGGAATAATGTTTTGTCCTGCACCACGGCCACCTCTCCAGTCTTTCATTGAAGGGCCGTCAACGGTCTTTTGTGTAGCTGTCACGGAGTGAACAGTGGTCATCAGACCTTCTTCAATACCGAAAGCATCATGAAGTACTTTGGCTACAGGTGCGAGACAGTTGGTTGTACAAGAAGCGTTGGATACGAAATCCATATCATTTGAGTATGAAGTGTGGTTGACACCCATTACAAACATCGGCGTATCGTCCTTGGAAGGAGCAGACATTACCACTTTTTTGGCTCCGGCAGCAATGTGTCCCTGAGCTTTTTCCTTAGTGAGGAACAAGCCGGTTGACTCCACAACATATTCAGCACCTACTTCATCCCACTTCAGATCGGCAGGATTTCTCTCAGAAGTAGTTCTGATAGCCTTGCCGTTTACGATGAGCTTACCGTCCTTTACTTCCACTTCGCCATCAAAGCGACCGTGAGTGGAATCGTACTTGAGCATATAAGCCATGTAGTCGGCGTCGATCAGGTCGTTGATACCTACGATTTCAATATTAGGTCTGTTAATTGCGGCACGGAAAACGAGTCTTCCTATTCTCCCAAAGCCGTTTATACCAATTTTAATCATTTACTTGTGATTTTAGAATGAAACAAAAAACCGAGCACAAAGGTACTATGCTTCGCTTAAAAAACAACTGAAAAAGGTCATGTTTTGGCCCGTCCAGGTTAAATTTTTGTTAAATATTTAAAGTTACCATTTGCAAATAAAATCCGACTATCTATATTTG
>WGED01000169.1 GCA_015492915.1 Cyclobacteriaceae bacterium | reverse complement strand
ATAACATCCCCTTCTTTCAGTCTATAGTTCTTATCGATTTTTTTTACCGAAATTAACACCCATTCATCTTTATACTTATCAACAATTTCTTCCCATTTCATGGAAATCTCCTTTTTAGTTATTTTACCATATATATCTATCTGATTTATCATTGCCGTGGTCCATCACGGCAATCCACAGAATCCCTGGTCAAGCCAGGGAATAACAGAATAGTAGAGAAATGTCATTGTCAGGCAACGACCCGATAGTCCACAACCAACCTTGTCATTGCCGTGCTTGACACGGCAAATCTATAGTCCTTTAAGGATTCTCCAGTCAAGTCGGGGAATGACAGGAATATAGTAAGCTTGTCACTGTCGGACACCCAATCAAGCCTGTCCTCAACTTGATTGGGGATCATAGTGCAGGCTTTGATCCGACAGTCCATTTTCAAAGACCAGAATGGATTACCCGGTCAAGCCTGCCCCCGAGGACTGTAATCAGGGGCTGGACAATGATAGAAAGAAAAACAAATGATTTCCTGATCAATCTAATCTGTCATTACTGGATTGTGAGATTTTTTGGTGCTGCAGGTGGTGTGGTGTCCACACAGGTTGCACCGCTGGGGCAGTACTCAAATGCCCCTATATCATACTTTGCCACACCGTCTCCATCGCCATCCATAGGGCGGGGGTTTCCATCAAAATCAGTTGTAACCTCAGGTATAGAAATACCAGCATCTATTGCCGGGGAGTTTGGCTGGAGATGGAAGTCTCCGTTTGTAGGATCTACAAAAAGAGGGTCTGCTATAACAGGATTTGAATCTTTAGCACTATCAAACAAGGGGTCTTTGTTATACAAATTGTTTTCAACTATTAGGGTTAAAGGATAGTTCCTATTATTGTCAACAGACTCTTTAGAAATATTGTAAAATATATTATTTTTAATATAAATATAATCAACATTATCATTTGCGCCATAATCTATAGTAACACCTTGTGGAAAATTAATTATAATGTTATTATAAATTTTAATATTTTTTTCATCTCCACCAAATAATCTTATTCCAGCCATTGTTGCGCTACCATCTGTGTAAAATATGTTATTCTTCACTGTGAAGTTCTTAACATGGGCAGGAACAGAATTAGTAGAGCCTTTTCCTGCTCCGATTATTAACCCAGCCCTGTATCCATAACCAACATCACTTGCATCAAACCAGTTCCCTTCTATGGTCCAGTTTTCAAGAATTCTACCGATATCTGTGCACGAAGGCCTGTCTTCATCGTAGGCATGTATGTTATACATGGAACCTCCATGCAGTTCATTGTCTTTTACAACCATGTTTTTGCCTGATGAAAGATAAAGGATATATGCAGTATCTTTTTTCGAATCATTTGATGAAACTTTAATGTTGAAATAATTAGCTAAAATTGAGAAATCATCACCATATGAATGTATTGCATGATGTATATAACCAACAAATTCTGAGCCAAGAATACTTAAACCAACACTATGATCGTTATTTTCTTGACAAAATGTTCTTTCAGCTCCCATATCAATATAAGAACTATCCCATTTAAGATTTGCAAATGTCCAATAATCAGAAGACATGATTCGTATACTACAATCTTTAAATATAGCTAATTCGCCAGGAAATGATGTGACTGTTATTCTTAACTCATTTGTACCATTAATAGGAGGCTCTGAACCCCAGATAGTGCCTATATATTCGTATGTTTTTGTTGGATCACTTTCATTTATATAAGTCCAGTTTCCACCCCTCATATACAAAAAATCTCCTGGTTTCATTTTATCCGTTGCTTTACCAAAATTTGTCCAGGGACCGCAGCCGTTTCCTTTGTCAGTTGCGCATCTTCCGTCATTGGCGTCAGAACCATTCAAAGAAAGAAAATATATCTTTCCCGTATTATCAACCCTGAAAGGCATAGAATTAGAAGTTGTTCCGTTAACTGTTACGGTAATAGAGGTATTACCTTCTGGCATATTACTGTTTAACCAGAAAGTTATCCTTTCCATACCTTTTGCTGTCTTTGGATTTGTTGTTGCGCCCCATTCTGCATAATCCGAATCAGATGTTAATTTTACATTCCCAACAGAAACATAGCTGTTTCCTCTTGTTGAACCGAAACCATAGCCCCAAATAGTTATTGCTGCTCCTTTTGTAATGGAACCTTCCCAGCCCTGGTTTGGGCCTGCTGAAGCACTGAGGTACAAAATTTTGGGTGAATTTGCATAAGATT
>WGED01000168.1 GCA_015492915.1 Cyclobacteriaceae bacterium | reverse complement strand
ATGCATTCTAAGCTTGGTGGAAGGAGGTGGTGGGATATATGAGGGTATTGTCTTGTTTCATCTATAAAGGTGTAACCTTGATAGTTTAGTAACTTTAAGACAAAAAATTAAAAATCAAGACACTTTTTAAAAGGATTGATATATGTTGAAAAAAAAGATAGCTCCCAACAGCTTGCGTCTAGGTTTGCTCCTTTTCTTTTTTAGCCCGCTTTATATGTTTGCTCAACAAAAACCTGATTACAAGCTGGAATATCAAAACCGGGTTTTGAGTGTTGTAGGACACGATGCACGTCGGCAAGCAGCGATAAATTATTTTCAAAGTCTAGCCAATACTGAGCTTGCAGATGCACTTGCTGACATTGCTACCTTGGGGAATGAAAATTTCATCGCCTACGATTTATTCGCATTGAATGAGGATGCCTTAAAAAACGATGCTCAGTTCCGTAATGATCTCCTTGAGCATCTGAATTCTATTGCCAACACACCAGAATTCAGATTAGTAACAATCGATTTTATTGAGGACGTTTTATCCACGCAAGCAGAAGCAAAAAAGTTTGAAGGCAGCCTGCGATCTATTGCTTTGCAAGAGTCTCTTCCTGCAAAATTACGCAGCTATGCTGTTTCACACTTGAGTATTTTCCCTCACGATTCGAGCAAACAAATCATACGACAACTTCTTGAACACGAAGAAACCCAGATTGCTGAAGGCGCAGGCCGCGCTTGCCGGGCTTTACTTTGGATGGCTACAGAGCAAGAGAAAAATGATTGGACGTCTGCTCTTATTTCTGCTGTTGAAAAACACCGGGAAAAACTGGAAAAAATAAAACCGATAATTTATGCTTTAGGAAAAATTGGGACAAATACATCGATAGCTTATTTACAACGCATGTTAGAAATCCATGCACAGGCTGGAAATGCAATATCAAACACCATCACATTGTCATTGACCCAAAATATGAATACAGAGCTCTTCATCGATATTTATAGAATTTATTCGCAAAATAAATCAAACTTTCTCGATACATATGCTGTTGAGCTCACATTAAGTGAATTAGCGCGCCAGCATCCCGAGATACTGCAGGAATTGTCAGGCGGTCAAACAATTGAAGGCAAAAAAACATTTTTACAAGCGTTACAAGCGTTGCGTGAAACATCTTCGCAGAATTATGTAGAAAAAGCTGTCCAACTCCTGAACGATGACACCGACCGTGTTCGCTTGGCAGCAGTAAAAGCAGTACATTTTCTATTGCCGTATGAAGATGAGGTCATGTTGTTCAAAGAACGGTTGCAAAAAGAACCAGCGGAACCTGTACGGCAGCAAATCTATAGCTATATAGGGAGGAAACGATGAGAACACAGTTTATTTCGTGGCTGATTTTGCTCTTCTTGTGGGCCGGAATCTGTTTTGGGCAAGAGCCGGGAAGGTATGGCGGTTCTCAGCATGACTATGATGAATACTTTTGGCAGTCTTACAAAATTTTCCCATACAGTCCACCGATCTATCGCTTTTTCCCTGAGAATAAAAAGCAAAATTTTCTCTATGCTTTTCCCGGGATCATGTCTCCATACGGGCTTATAGAATACAATATAAAACCATCACCTTTTGCCATGATTGGTATCGGTATTGATTGGATTGAGATCTATTTGTCAGCAGAAATAGACTTATTTAAAATACGGTCCCGGCGTGTTTGGGTTCAAGGACGAGCCGGGCTAGGAGGTAAGAAAAGCATAGCCTTACTCCATACGATTGTGAAGTCCCACAGGTCAAACCTTGCCGTTGGATTTGAATTTTCAAATTATCCCGGTACTATGGGAATCAAGTTTATGGCAGCTTATCCATATACAAATATGATTTCGATAAACCTGACAGGCAACCATCGCTTAAATAAGATATTCTTTTTAACCTATTCTTATGGTTATAATAGGGCTTGGTTACGCTATGATCCTGAGCAGGAGCGTTATGTGGATGAATGTGATGGGCTCGATTCGGATCTTGTTTGGCGGGTAAAGGATGGCAGTTCAGTAAGCCTTGGCTTGGGAATTTATTTTTAAGGAGGGAAAAATGAATAGATCGATTGCTTTCGCAGTATTGTTTTGTGTGATTTTATCTCGTCCTTTTCTTTTTGCACAAGGCAATCAATATGATCTTGAACAGAGTACACCTATGTATAGAGATTTAGATGAGGTGAGTCTTTTAGGGTTAGATATTTCCGGGCAACATTGGCATAATGGTGTTTTCGCTTATTTTTCTTATTCTTTATGGTACGGGTTATATGCGCTTAGGTGAACAGGGAGATGGCTCACCTAAAAGACGAGCAGAAAATTGGCGAGTTGTATCAAAACATATCGGCACAAATATAACATTAGTGAATGATTTGAAAAACGATCTGAAAAATGATTTTAGAGCCGGTGAATCATTTCGCGGCTCCTATGGACGAAGCGTATCACCCAATACACGCTCAAGTATTACGGCGACTCTACATTCACTTTGTGACTATCGTCCAGGGTATACGTTTAATGATATGATCGAAGTTCCCCGATATTGGCGGAATTCTCCACCCGGTTATGTGCGTGCACCCTGGAACGGTATTACGGATATCGATAATGCGCGTTGTGATGCATTTACTGAGTTTAGTTATGAGAAACATGGTATGCATGTTTCTATAGATAGCTGGAATATCACTCATAGCGGTCATGCTTATATTGATCAACATAATGATTTACATAATAACGGCTACAACTATGGTGAACTTTGTCCCAAAATTCAGGCAGGACAACTCGGTAATGATTCCTACCTATCTTCCTTAATATCAAACGATCCAGTAATCACCCAATTTTCGGTAAGTCAATTAGGAAGTGAATTACAAAATGATGGCATTCAGCTCAATTTTAAAATTAGCGATGACAAATCAATCAAAGCTTATATGATGATACAGGTTAAAAAAAACGACGAAAATACTTGGCATTTATTGAAAGACATTAACCTCAATGAATGGAGATTTCGCGAAGTCGACCTGACTGATTATTCCAGTGGTTGGCAATATGATTATTTTCATATCCATTGGGCAGGGCACTATGATGGTGGTAAATATGATGGAAATCATAGCTTCAGTGTGAAAATTACAGTAATTGCCCAAGGCGGGAATTACCACCAAGAAGAGTTCATGTTTTCAGGTACATTGCCGGAAACAGAATTAAATATTTCGGGTCCAACCAATCTTAAGTGGAAGGAAGATGGAACTTGGATTGCAGATGTTTCTTACGGCTCTGGGCTTTATAATTATGAATGGCGCTACCGATATAATGGAATTGGCTCTTGGTCAGAAGTTGTAGGGACCTCGCAAACTTTTACGAAAACTATGCTAGATTCAGATTTTGAACTCCAAGCAAGGGTCTTTGGGAATGGAGATGATTTGTATGATACTCACTATGTTTATTACGGCAACTTTACACCAAAATCAAGACCAGACACTTACACTGAAAATCTTCCAGAATATTTTGCTTTAAAGCAAAATATTCCAAATCCCTTCAATCCAGTAACAAAAATCAGGTTTGATTTGCCTGAAAGGGCTGATGTTAAACTTTCTATCATCAATTCCGCTGGTATCGAATTACGAACACTGGCACAGGGCGTATTTTTACCGGGTACTTATACCTTTCTTTGGGATGGAAAAAACAGTGCTGGGCTGCAGATGCCTTCCGGTGTCTATTATTATCGGATAATAGCAGGTGAGTTCAGTCAGTCCAGAAAAATGCTTCTGCTGAAATAGTATCATATGGTAGGATGACTAGTGAAGGGCCATTATTAGGTATTTTTTAGGCATGACCACAGGAATGAAATTATCTGGGCAGGCTATTTTATTGTCTGCCCTTCATTCCTATGGCCCCCTTTTATCCCTAGGTGAGTTGTTTTTCAGCAGAGGATGCCTCTGTCTCACCGAATGTGCTTGCTTTCATCCGTCCGGTGAACCTTATTTTTTTATATTCATAACCTTTCGTATTATCACCAGATTTACGAAGGAGATTTTCTATGTCCCGCTTCACACCTATGCCTGGCTGCTGGGTGAGCCGTCAGTTGACGGCTATCATGTTACCTGTGATCGGGAATCCCGACAGGGGATTGTGTCACGTGGCCGTGCCGGAATCACCCCATTCCGGCACGTTCTTGAGCCCGGCAGATTCCGGTATCCCGCCGCACTGGAACGGGGGGCACCCCATCCGGCCAAAATCGCCTTGCATTTCTCCCAAATCGGTGTATCTTTTGTGACATATATGACAGCTCCCCGCTTTCCATCCGCTGATCCCGCCTTCGAGCGCTGCGAATCCTGAACCGAACCGGAGAGCCGCTGTCTTTTTGAGATGCCGGAGACCTGCCTCTTGCCGAACCACCCTGCTAAAACTTCAGACCCTTGCGAAGGCTGCGAGCCTTCGCAAGGGTTAGGCTCCTCATGCCTATGCCATACGGATGGCAGCCGT
>WGED01000167.1 GCA_015492915.1 Cyclobacteriaceae bacterium | reverse complement strand
TGTCCTGATAAGTGACCACCCTGCGTGTGATGGTTTTCGATTTCAGCGTATCGATATTTCCGCCTGTCACTACCGACATCACCCTGAGCTTCACCGTTGCCTCCTCAAAACCGGGCAGCCCAAGCTTTAACAGAGCATTATTGAAAGATTCTACCGTTATGGCAGCCGAAGTGACCGGGCCTGATTCCAGCACAACAGGATTGGTGAACGCCTCTGACGTATCTACTGCAAGTAAATAGTTGGTGGGTAGCTTTACGCCATAATCTGCCTTAGACCATTCAAAATCCTCGTACATTTCCGGTGCATCTTCCGGTAATAAGATCCTTAAGTCGGAATCAGGGTCATTCATCAGTTCAGGACTGATAAAACTGTTGCTGTCACCCAAAATGGGAGAAACAGGGTCGTTTTCACAGGCAGTGCCAACCACTGCCAGAAAAACCATTGCAAATATATATTTTATGATGTTTTTCATTTTTTAAACTTTTATTGTGCGACATTAATAACCGACATTTTGATCCAGATTCGGATTCGCTGCCAAATCGGAAGAAGGGATGGGATACAGATCATATTTACTGTCGGTGGAAATCCCCTCTTTTTTGCCTCCTTTCCATGGCCAGACATAATCGGATTCACTAAATCTGCCGTACCGGATCAAATCGGTGCGCCTGTGACATTCCCAATACAATTCCCTTGCACGCTCATCAAGCACAAAATCCAGATTTAACTCCAGGTCGCCGATATTGCCGCTCGTATCGCCATATGCTCTTTCTCTCAATTGATTTATATAGCCGGTTGCTTCAGCCACGCTACCGCCCGAGCCGCCTCTCAATACTGCTTCGGCATACATAAGGTATGCATCGGCCAGTCTGAACACCGGGAAGTCAATATCCACAAACGTCAGGCTGGAGCCGGGATCGCCCGATTCGGTGATGTTCTTCCACTTTGCAATGGCATATCCGTCTGTAAACACACTGATGTCATTGATCTCAAGGGACTGGCCGTCGGTAAAAAACATAGCCCTGGAGTCGGTATTTCCCGAAGGATCATCAAACTTGTCCACAAAAGCGCTGGTGGTGCGGGTACCGCCCCATCCGCCATCCAGACCGAAATCACCGGCAGACATATTGCCTCCCACGGCTGCATGGGCAATAAAAGTAGTTCCGCCCCACGTCTGGGTGTTGAGCCCGTCAAAGGCCACCGCAAAGATCAGTTCAAGGGAATTGTGATTGTCGGCCATGAAATTACCGGCATAATCCGGGTTTAATGAATAACCCGCGTCAATGACCTTTTTGGTATAGGCGATCACCTCATCATAGCGAGAAGTGCCTGTATAAACCTCTGCATTCAAATACAATTTGGCCAAAAGCATCCATGCGGCAGCCTGGTCGGCGCGGGCATACTCATTTTGGCGTGGAGGCATGAGTTTCGTCTCCAAATCTATCAGCTCGCTCTCAATGTAGTTGAACAGGTCTTTTCTTGATATTTGTTCCGGCAAAAAAGCCCCGATAGCATCTTCCTCCGTCACGAAAGGCACATTGCCAAACAAGTCAAGCGCATGCCAGTAACTCAGTGCTCTCAGAAACCTTGCCTCAGCCCTGTAATATCCTATTTCCTGTTTTAAAGACTCATCCACTCCTCTGCTGTCCAGTTTCTCATCTGTGGTTTCCCGCAGATACTCATTGGCAAAGGTGATCTGGTAAAAGATTCTGGAGTACAAAGCTTGTATGAAAACATCGCCGGCGCCCCATGATTGGTTATGGAAATCTTTGATTGTCTGGTCATTCCATGCGATCACGGCTTCATCCGTAGAAAGCTCCTGATGATACCAGTACATTCTGATGTATGAAGAAAAGCCTTCATCAATTCCCGCTATATCGGGAAGACCGGCCGGGCCACGCTGGCCTGTCGTTGCCAAGCCGGCATACAACTTTGCCAGTATTTTCTTATAAGAAGCAGGATCATTATAGACCGTCGCTGCCGTCTGTTCATTCGGATCAATCGGTGTTACGTTCAGATCATCATTGCATGATGAGAAAACAACTATCAACACCAAAATCGAAAGTAGTTTATTTATGTTTTTCATGTCTATTTTCTTTTGTGGCGATTAAAAATTAAAGTTTACACTAAACAGGAATGTCCTCGGGCGCGGGTATATATTATTGTCGATTCCCGAGCTGTCCACGCCCGCACCCTGTACTTCCGGATCAAGCCCCGGATATTTAGTAACCACAAAGGCATTCTGAATCGTAAAATTCAGGTAGAGTCCCGAATTGGCATTGAATAACTCCTTGAAGATGTAACCTATGGAGATATTATCCATCCTGAAAAAGGATGCGTTGTACAAATAATAATTAGAGATATACTGCGGGTTCTCAAAATTGGCCAGGGTCACATCCGTAGTCAGATTGTTGATATAACCTGCCGAGTTGTAGAGATTGGAATACTGGCCAAACTGGGAGCTGACATTGTTGTACACGTAGTTTCCAATGTTAGCCCTTGCATTGAATGAAAAATCCCAATTTTTCCAATTCATTCTGGATGAAAAGCCCATATAAACATCGGGTGTGGGATTTTTGTATCTGATGCGGTCATTGTCGTTAATAATGCCATCTTCATTCTGATCGACGTATAATCCTTCGATAGGATTGCCGTCCTGATCATACACCTGTTCGAGTGTGAAGAACGAATACGCGGGATAGCCAACACTATGCACCTGGATAGTATTGCCCACGCCACCGCCGATACCACCTACAAGGACACCCAGGTTTTCCGGATCATCTACCGCATACAACCTGGTGATTTTATTGACGTTATGCGTGATGTTAAAGCCCAGATTCCATGAGAAACTTCGATTGTCAATCACATAACCATTGAGTGAAAGCTCAATACCCTTGTTTTCCATAGTCCCGATGTTAGTGACAATGCGATTCGAGAAGTTGGTGCCTATCGGTACGGGGATCTCATTGAGCAGGTCACTGGTTTCACGCTGATATACGTCAATACTTCCCGTTACTCTGTCGTCGAACAATCCAAAATCCAGACCGATATTCAGGGTAGTGGTCTCTTCCCACTTCAGGTTGGCATCGTAGGCCTCATAGCGTATGGTGTTGTAAAACTGGTTGCCAAATTGATAACGGGCGGTGTTCTCACTTTCACGAACTCTGGCAATGGCCGGGTAGTCGCCGCCGACGACATCCTGCTGACCGGTGATGCCATAACCCAAGCGCAATTTCAGCTCAGATATGGTTTGAGATGATTTAAGCCATGGTTCTTCACTGATTTTCCATGCAAAGGCACCTGATGGGAATGTCCCCCATTTATTACCTTCGGCAAACCTCGATGAACCATCTCTTCGCAAGGTAAAGGTGACCAGGTATCTGTCCAGTAATGAATAATTCAACCTTCCATAGTATGATACCAAAAAGTTCTCCGATTTTGTATGTGTTTCCTGCTTCACAAAATCCCCTGCCGCATTGGTGACCAACTGGTCATTTTTTCTCCAGAAATGCTGCCATGAATACCCCAATAACACGTCGATATTACTGGATATGCCTTCAAGGTTTTTATTAAATTTCAGATACGTCTCTAAAAGGTCATTGATCTTTTCTTCATCATATTTGTTGTTTATACCGTTGCCGTTTACCGGGTCATATGCCCAGGTGGCGGTCTCAGGGATCAGTTCACGCCCATCGGTAGCCGACCTGTCAGTTGCCAGGTTTAGGTTGAACCTAAGACCCTCGAGAAAGTGGAATTTATAATCAAATCTGGCATTGGTCACAAACCTGTTTACCTGCGCCTGATTGTCTGTAAGCTCAAGCAGCGCCACCGGATTATGAGGCGCTATGGTAATGGGCAGCGACGGATCGGAAGGCTGACCCCAGAAATAATAGCCACCCCATGGTGATTCAGTATCCCTTACGGGTTTGGTAGGATCAAAAGTTACAGCCGATCCAATGGCGCCTTCATTGGGAAAAGTGTTATTGGCAAACATACCTTTGAAATTGATATTTACTTTCAGGTGATCCTTAAAAAAGGATGGATCCAACGCCAGTGACACTGAAGTTCTCTTAAAATTGGAATTTTTAAGGATGCCGTTTTGGTTGGTGTAACCGACAGATGCGCGGTAAGGCATGCTCGCCAGGCTTCCGTTAGCACTTAGGTTATGGTCAGTACTGACCGCGTTTTCAAATATCAGACTCTGCCAGTCAGTATTGGCGGTGCCCAACAGGTCGGCTGCCTCTGCAGGAGTACTGCCGTCTGCCACGCGCTGGTTTACCAATTCGCGATATTGATCTCCGTCAAATACGGAAATTTTTCCGACAGGAGTCTGAATTCCCACATTACCGGTATAAGTGATTTTGAGTTTATCACCTTTTTTACCTCTTTTGGTCGTAATGATAATAACGCCATTAGAGGCCCTGGAACCATAGATAGCCGTAGCACTGGCATCTTTAAGTACCGAAAACGATTCTATATCATTCGGATTGATCACACTGAGCGGATTGCGCATTCCGGCTACGCCGTTATTGTCCACAGGTACCCCGTCAATGATAATCAACGGATCGTTGCTGGCACGTAGCGAGGACCCTCCCCTGATGCGGATAGTAGCTCCACTGCCGGGAGCACCTCCCTGGGTTGTGATCTGCACCCCGGCAGTCCTGCCCGCGAGTAACTCCTGAGGTGAGACAATAAAC
>WGED01000166.1 GCA_015492915.1 Cyclobacteriaceae bacterium | reverse complement strand
GGCCCGAGTCGGCTACCCGCAGGCTATCGTTAAGACCCGCGCCAGCTTTAGATTTTGACTTTTGACTTCCGTCTCCGTTCTTCCGACATCCGACACCGGACTCCCGTTTTCCCGCTTCCAGCTTCGAACTTCCCACTTTTGCACTCAAAGCGGTCATGGCACATGGAAGTCATTGTGTATCAAAAATTTGCCCTGAGCGAAATAAATAAATTACGCCCGGGAGCGCTGATACCCGATGAGTACGGCCGGTAATGATGATCCAGGAGGTTTTCAACGCCACCGTTAAATGTAAAAATTTCATCGAACCGGTATTGAAACCGCAGGTTGAGTGTGTACCAGCCGGGGCTGCCGTCAATGGTGTAAAGGTATGCCTTGTTCCGCTCAGATGAGGGCATATCATCCAATGTTCTTTTGCCGTTGAAAAGCACGAAAAATTCCCCCCTGAAGTTTTTTCTGTCGTAGATCACGGAAGCCCTGCCAAACAGCGGTGTAGTATGCCGCAACGGCTCATTGTTGACCAGATCCTTCCCATCTGTGTAATTGAGATTCATGGAGCCGTACCACCACGATGAAAATTCAACTTTGAACCAGAGATCAAAGCCGTACACATCGGCACTGCCTGTGTTGACCCAGGCCCTCACCTTGCTCATTTCTCCATCATAAAGGATCGAGTCACGACCATTTACGGTAAAATCATCCCGTACCATAGCATCTCTAAGAAGCGAATAAAAAATCACACCGCCCGCTTCAATGTGATCATTTACAAATCGTGTGACGGAAAATTCCGCATTGTAAGAATATTCCGGCTTCAGGCCCGGATTCGGCACGATTACATTGCCCGGCTCAGAGTCGAAAACCTTTGAAATGTCATCAACATTCGGCGCTCTGTACCCGGTTGAAAACAATCCGGAAATCTTCCAGTGATCCGTTGGCCGCGCCACCAGGCCGATGTTGCCCGTCAGTGCAGAACTCCGGTTGTCGATAAAGTCATATCCAAAAACCGGTGTGTTGAACCTCGACATAAGCCACTGGCCGCCATAGCGTAGCCCTGCATTAAAAAACAAATTATCCCGAAAATCATGCTTGTAGCTCGCATAAACAGCTATAGCGTTTACATCACTCCCGCCATCGGGGTATCTTGTCGGTATTCCCAGAATAGTCCTGTTTTCGATATCCTCCCCGAAAGCTCCGGACTTTACATGGTTGTAGGTGTATTCCATGCCATAAAAAAGTCGGCTATGCGATTTAAGCGCTTTTTCAAAATCGGCATTGAGCGACAGCACGCTGACGTTCTCCGTCCTGTTTCGCAGTAATGCCTCTCTGTATTTCCGGTCGTGCCGGCTCTCCTCGAACCATTGATGTGCCACGGTGATCTTGGCCTCATCAAAGGCTTTGTTCGATCTGAATAAATGAAGATTGAGGGCATTCATCATCCACTTTTGGGGGCCGTAATACCATTGGGCATATTTCAAAGTATCACGTTCGTATTCCGTGAGCCTGTCGTATCGCGGGATGTCGGTCGTGGTGGAATACATGAATGAATAGTTCAGGTGGGTATGCTCTTTGATCCTGAATCTGAATTTTTGTAAAGTGCTCAACTGCTTATATGCCGAATAAATCTGCAAATTCTCATTATTGTTGGTCATGACGGTGTCCCGGCCATTGATGCGGCGTACATAATGAGGTCTTGTACCAAAATCGGAATACTTCGAGGGTCTCACGGCACCGGTTTTAAGATGACCGAAATCACTCACTGACAAGCTGCCAAGCCAACTGAAACGCCGCTTCCCCAGATTGATCAGTGCATGGCCTGTGATCTCATTGTTAGCCGAACTGTAACGGGCAAATGCATGGCCGTTGATGATAAGTTCGTCATCCATGGAAAAACGGGGAATTTTTGTCTGAAAACTCATGACACCCCCCAAAGCATCGCTTCCGTAAATCACGGAACCCGGCCCGAAGATCACCTCACTGCTCTCCAGCGCATTGGGATCGATGCTGATGACATTGTGCAGATTGCCTCCACGAAAGATCGCATTGTTCATGCGGATGCCATCTACAACAATCAAAACGGCGTTTGCTCCAAAACCGCGCATCATGGGGCTCCCACCGCCAAGTTGGCTCTTTTGTACAAAAACCTGTCCGGAGGCCGCCAGCAGATCGGCGGAGGTCTGCGGATTGGCAACCAGAATATCCGTGGGATTAATAGTTAAAATTTCATAAGGCGTCTCCAGTTTGCTCTGCTCCCACTTACTTGCCGAAATAACAACTTCGCCGATCCTGATAATTTTTTCTGAAAGAGAAATCTTATATCCGCGTTTTATTATTTCCTCCCAGGTTATGATAAGCGGCTGGTAGGAAGGGTGCTGAAGAAACAGCAGGGAGTCATTCTTAAAAACCTCGGCGTCGAATCGTCCTTCGGCGTCTGTGGTCAGGTAACTCTTTCTGTCAGAAGAATAAACAAGCACCCCTTCCACAGGCTCATGGGTAGATTTGTCCAGCACCCTGATGGATTGCGCCCTCAGGTCATAGAAAAACAAACAAAAAAGTCCAATGAGCAGATATCGGATCACAGCTATTTTTTGTGGCAAAAATAACTGAAACGATAAGGAATCAGTCCATTTGTAAAAATAATATCAACTAAATGTGGCTGCGTCCGGGATTGATGTTATTTTTACACCAAAAGCGCTCAGATATGGGAATATTGTCATTATTCGGAATCAAGCCAAAAAGCGAGAAGGTGCTAGAGGCCCTGGAGGCAGGCGCCGTTATCGTGGATGTAAGGACCCACCTGGAATACAAAAACGACGGTCATATCAACAAATCATACAGCATTCCACTTAATCAGATCGAGGCGCGGGTCCCAATGCTGAAAAAGAAAAATAAGATCGTAATCGTGTGCGGGAAGACGAGTGGCAAAAGCGCCAAGGCCTGTAAAATCCTGGAAAAGCACGGCATCCCGTGCGTCAATGCCGGCAAATGGGGCGACCTTAATTATCTAATACATTGATCCCATACCATAAGACTCTCTGAAAAATCATTGATAACTCATGGTAAAGAGCGAAAACAGCATGTTAACACCCTTTTAACCCAAAATTCTCACCAGAATTTCGTTATGAGATGTTAAAGTACAACTTGTCCCGCCAGGGCGGGAAGAAAATCAGCACTTTGATGACGATGCATAATGCACCTTTATGGTGACGAATCAAACGTGAACGAAGTGTCTGATTTTAACGTAGTTTAAGTTCGGAATAGAAAGGTTATTGAGAATTTTGGGTTTAATTTTGCCGGATGAATACATTGAACTGCTTTTCGAAAAAAAGACGATGTCCTTCAAAAAGCGGAAAAAATAGCTGCTTTGCTCAATATACCATTGGATATGAATTTTTGTTGATTTCCGTCAATTAACTGACGGAATTGGCATTTCGTTGAAATATCATGCATTGCAACAGCCAGATCCCCGCTTTATCAACCGAAATAAAAAATGATCAAAAACCCATAGACTGAACCCAAATATGTTGTTATCATCCCCTGTCGATGTTTTTGCATTTTATCAATAAATATTTGAATTTTATTGCTTCATAGATTTTATCTTCTCTTATTTTACTGTTATATTCATGAAAAAAACAGCCGACTTTTTATGCTAAAACTTCACAGGCGAAAAATCATTATAGGCATCAGCATTGCCGTAGCCCTGATAATCGCTGTACTGATGCTGCTGAGTGAAAAGATCGATAAAACAGTCCTGCTGATCGACCACGTCCATGTGGAAAAACTGAGCGATATCCGCCCGGTTGACGACAGTCTTGTGATACCCGTGCTCTATGACAATCTGGGTATTTTGGGCAAACTGAGCACCGAAGAGCGTAAGAAAAAATTTATCGATGTAATGCTCCCCGCCATTCTGATATACCGCCACCAACTGGCGCAAAGGAGAGACAGTGTGAAAATTTTGCTGGAAAAATCGCGCTACGGCGCCGAATGGACGCCGGCAGACAGTGCTTTTATAAAAAGAATCTTTAATGATTATAAAACCAAAAACATGCAGGAACTGATCAATCGGATGAAGCCTCCTCCCGTCAGTCTCGTGCTGACCCAGGCAGCCATAGAAAGCGGCTGGGGCAGTTCGCGCTTCTTCCGAGAGGCTAACAATGTGTTCGGCATCTGGTCATACAACAAATCCGACGAGCGTATCATCGCTGGTACACCGCGCAACGGCAACAATATCTATCTCAAGAAGTACGATAACCTACTCGGCTCCATCGAAAATTATCATCTGCTGCTCGCCCGTTCGAGGCATTACGAAGACTTCAGGGATTGTCTGCAAAGAGGCGACAATGTATTCGAACTGATCTGGTACCTGCGCCCCTATTCCGAAAAAGGCTATAGTTATGTGATCCTGCTGAGAAATGTGCTCGTAGCCAATGATTTGCTCCGGTACGACAGGTGCAGGTTGCATCCAGATTATTTTGACTATCCCAAAGATGAAGATGCTATTTTTTAGCTTTCAGAAAATCCTCTGTCTTCTGCTTTTGATCACGGGTTGCACAGGCTCAGGGGATCACGAACACAGAAATGATCCTAAAAATACAGACCATAAAAAAAAGGAGGTAGTAGCTTTCGTGTATCATCGCTTCGGCGACAACCGGTACTCATCAACAAACATCAGCACCAAACAGTTTGACCGTCACCTCTCCTACCTCAGAAAAAATGGTTTTAAATCCATGACTTTTGGCGAGGCTGTCGATTACCTGAGCAATCCGGAAATTGCTTATGAGGAAAAAGTCGTCTGCATAACGGTAGACGACGGATACAAAACATTCATGACAGGCGCAATGCCCCTGCTGGAAAAATACGGATTCAAAGCGAGCCTTTTCATCAATTCCGAAAGTGTGGGGGGTAATGATTTCATGACATGGGAAGAATTGAAGAAAATCCATGAAAAAGGAATTGAAATCGGCAATCACAGCCACAGCCATGCTTATTTTCTCAATCTGTCGCAGGCCGAAAGAGTGACTGCATTTAAAAAGGACATCGAAAAATGCCAAAATCTCATACATAACCATTTGGGCTTCTACCCCGACGTGTTCGCCTATCCTTACGGTGAATATGACATAGCCATGAAAAATGCCCTGAAAACCATGGGCTTTAAAGCTGCTGCTGCACAAAACTCAGGGGTCATGTATAATTATGACAATTTTGCCATGCCCCGATTCCCGATGGCAGGGCCGTACACCAAAATGGAAGGTTTTATTGAAAAAGCCAATATGAAAGCGCTCAGGATCATCCGTAAATCGCCGGAATCACCGCTGGTCCTCAATGGCGGTGCGCCACGGCTTCAAATAACCTTTGACAGCGCACGCGCTGATCTGACAAGGGCGAATTGTTTTTGCTCTGCCGGCTGCGACATAAAACTCAATGGAAATGTTATGACAATCAAGGCAAAACAATTGCTCACCAGCCGTCGAACACTTTGCACAATTACAGCGCCATCAGCAAAGGGAAAAGGCTGGCACTGGTTTAGCCACTTATGGATCAGGACCGAAATACAAGAATGACTCAAAGTGAATAGTAGCGGGGATCAAAGCATTTCTATTCATTTTAATAATTTATATCCACAACATCATGCGCTTGCCCCACAGGCATCGTTCAAAATTTTTTAGTAAGTTTTTATCATTCCTTCATTTAGCATATATTGTGGCATTATGATGTCTATACCACTCTTTTTGTTTTACAGTTTTTTAATTCTTTTGACTCCGATGGACAACCTCCGTAATTCCGATCAGGACACCTTGATTGTACCCCAATGCACAGACTTTGAAATAGACGGAAAAGGCACCAATTCTCAATGGAATAATGCCCGATGGCTGACTGTTCCAATACTCGACAACACCGAAAAAAAATATGAGACAAAAGTAAAAATGCTCTATTCTTCCACCGGTATTTATGTGCTGGCGCATTGCGAAGATGAAAAGATCACCACAGATTATACCGAAGATCAGGGTGACATCTGGGAAGGCGATGTATTTGAAATTTTCCTGCAAACCGATCCTGAAAATCCGTTGTATTTCGAATACGAGATCAACCCGCTGGGCACCGAGCTTGTATTGCTCATCCCCAACAACAAGGGCGTGTTTTTCGGCTGGCAACCATGGCATTACGAGGGCGATCGTGTGGTCAAACGCAAAGTACATATCGAGGGAGGTGAAATGAAAAACGGTGCAAAAATAAACGGCTGGACGGCGGAATTATTCTTCCCTTACAAGCTTTTCAGAGCTTTCAAAAATGTACCGCCATCACCGGGCATGGAATGGAAAGGCAATTTTACCAGGATGGACTACGACTCGGGAGAAAGGATCAAATGGAGCTGGGCGCCCATCGAATTCACCTTTCACGAATACGAGAAATTCAAGCCGATCATCTTCAAATAAAATCATTCAAAATCCATGGATTTAAGACGATTATTCTTGCTGATCAGTGCCTGCTTGGCATTGACGGCAATTGCTACATCATGTAATCAACCGGCGAAACCCGTTTCGGAAAAAGCAAAACCCAACATCCTGTTCATTTTTGCCGATGATCAGACCTGGGAGTCGATCCATGCCCTCGGCAATAAAGAGGTGATCACCCCCACCCTTGATAAGCTGGCGCAGGAGGGCATGACCTTTACCCATGCTTACAATATGGGAGGATGGCATGGGGCAGTCTGTGTGGCATCGCGAACCATGCTCAACACCGGGCGATTTATCTGGAACGCCTATCACAATGAAAAAAAACTCAATCAGCTCGCTAAGG
>WGED01000165.1 GCA_015492915.1 Cyclobacteriaceae bacterium | reverse complement strand
GGGCGAATACGTATCGATCGAAGCTACCCTCGACAAAGGTAAAATGACCGGCAAAGCCAGCTACTCGGAAGGTGAAATCGACGTGACTGCAGAAAAAGAAAAATAAATTGGTCAATTATCATCCTTAGTCGGGCCTGTAAGTATTTGCAGGCCTTTTTTTTGAATTTCTCATAAAACAGTGGCCGGTAAGCATGCCCTTCAGATCAGTCATATTGTTTTTTTTATTGATTTTTCATGGTGCCCTCAACGCCCAACCATTCTCATCAACTCCTTCCGGCACCGACACCTTAAATCTTTCTGATTTTGAACACCGAAGAGAAACATTTCTCAACAAGTATCTTTCCGATAAAGCCAATGGGATCCATGAGAAAATGGCGCTTTTGAAAAAAGGAATACCACTGACATATGGTGACATTTTTCATTCCATTGAAAAAATACAAAAAAGGGAAGACTGCGCCGACTTCGATATGGCAGCTATCATCAGGCTTTTTTATCAGTTTGATGATGATCCGCGTTTTTCAAAAGCACTCCAAGACAGCCTAAAAAAGCTGGTGCTCCATTTCAAATACTGGCCCGATGAGCCCGGAACGGACAATATGTGTACGTGGAGCGAAAATCACTATATCCTTTTCAGTTCGGCCGGATACCTGGTGGGACAATATTTTAAAGATGACGTGTTTGTCAATGCAGGTGAAACGGGTATGGAAAAAATGCAAAAAATGCGGCCCCGAATTATACAATGGCTCGACCTGCGATTTCGAACCGGATTCAGTGAATGGCTATCGAATGTTTATTATACCGAAGACATTGCCGCACTCGTCAACCTGCTCGATTTCAGTCATGACCATGAGATCGCAACAAAAGCGACGATGGTGCTCGATCTGCTGCTCCTTGACATGGCACTTAACCAATTCAAAGGCACCTTTGCAAGTACTCATGGCCGCAGCTATTTCGAACACAAGATCAACGGCAACAGGGAAAGTTCGGGTGGCATTTTCAACCTGATGTTCGGGCTGAATAATTTCAAAACCAATATGGCCACGACTGCGCTGGCTCTCAGTACCAATTATCGCATACCGCCCGTCATTTACCACATTGCCAATACCTCTGCAGAAGACGGCTTTGAAAACAAACAGCGGATGGGTATCAGAATCGAAGACGCCGAAAAGCGGGGGCTTGACAGGAAAAACATTGAAGACGGCATGACATTCATGACCCTTGAAGCGTACTGCCATCCAAAAACCATCAACCTGACCATGAAGATTTTCGATGAGTACCATCTATGGGAAAATGCCTTTTTTAAGCCGTTCAATGACAGCAAGGGCCTTATCAACGCCGCACGCAAAACGGGCACATTGCCATTGGTTGCACGGCTTTTCAGGAAAGACTTGTCACGCAACATGCGTACGGAAGTGAACATTTACACATACAAAACCGACGATTATATGCTGAGTACGGCGCAGGATTACAACAAAGGCATGGGGGGTGATCAGCATGCTATCTGGAGCGCGGCCCTTGGATCAGAGGCAATCTGTTTCACCACGCACCCGGCGAATGAAAAACTGAAAGGATCAACTCCCAACTACTGGACGGGCAGTGGCAACCTGCCCCGTTCGGCGCAATACAAAAACGTCCATTTCTCATTGTATAAAATCTCTACCCGCCCGGGCATTTATATAACGCACAAATTGAAATTTACCCATGCCTGGCTGCCAAAGGATAAATTTGATGAAGTGATCGAAAAAGGAGGGTGGATATTTGCGGGGAAAAACGACGGCTATCTGGCGTTGTGGTCCGAAAAACCTTATCACTTGCAGAGTGAGAGCAAGTTCAAAGACAAAGAGGCGATCGCCGATGGTAAAAAAAACATTTGGATATGCGAATTGGGAAGTAAATCTGAATACGGTTCCTTTAAGAATTTTGTCGATTTGATCGCCAAAGCCCGAATTGAGACTTCAGGACTGAATGTCATCTATCACTCTCCGTCGCAGGGCAAGCTCGAATTCGGCTGGGACAAACCACTGAGGCAAAACGGCAGGGTGATTTCGCTGCACGATTATCCGCGCTACGACAACAAATATGTGAAAGCCGACTTTCCTGCGGATGTCGTTGAAATCACTTTCGGGAATCAAAAGTTGATACTTGATTACACAAATCTGCGCCGGAAGGTGATCTCCTGCTATGAAAAATCAACTATTCCAAAAGAAGCTTATCCATCAGGAGATTAAATTCCTCAATATACTTTTCGTAATATTCGCCTGTGCCCGGACCTGAAAAGCCTGTATGGATTCTGCGCACTTTGTGATTTTTGTCCAGGATGATGGTCGTCGGAAAGGACATCACGTGGTTAAGCATCGGCAGTGCTTTGGCGACTGATTCTTTATCGGTAGAGCCTGCAAACAGAATCTCGTAAGTCACCCCGATCTTGTCTTTCATACGGTTTACGCGCCTGATGGCGTAATCCATATCATCCTTCGTCTCAAAATCCAGTCCGATGATCTCCACACCCCTTTCCTTGTTGCGCTTATACCAATCAGCCAGAAATGCTGTCTCGTCCATGCAGTTGGGACACCAGGTGCCGAGTATCTGTACGACCACCACCTTGCCCTGATAGCGGGGATCGCTCAGTTCAACGAGGTCTCCCTCCATGTTCGGAAATTTAAATGCAAATTTTTCATAGCCTTCTTTTATATAGGTAAGAGAATAAGGATCGGGCAGTTCAAAATCTTCGTTGCGACGCGCTTTCCATTTCTGATGCCAAGACTTGCCCGACCAGAAGTCTCCTTCGATAGAGCCGTCCTCCTTCATCGTCGCCTCGAATAAAAAGGCATGCACACCGTCGAAACAACTCAACTTCATAGTTATACCGTCAACCACGCCTTCGAGAAACCGGTAATCACCGGTCGGCGTCAGAAATGTACCAGTGAGTTTCCCGCCGCTTTGTTCAAAGAGACCGATTGCCTTATCACTTCCATCTTCATTAATAAAATCCACCTCCCATTTACCCCCGAAATCTGCTTCAGGCTCCTGTTGTGTTACAAATCGCTCACTCTGACCTAATACCGCTTTAAACGGAAGACCGTACCCCTCAATATAATTTTTTACCCAAACGCCGGTCATCTCATCCCCCTCCACTTTGGCATGAATGGTGGCATCGAACACAAATAAAGGCACGTGGATGGAATCCCCGTCGATTACGACCTCATCCAACGGTATCCGCTCGTCAGCGTTAATGAGAAAAAAGGTGTATTTTCCATTATGCTCCTTCACGTCGATCATAAAAGGCATCTCTACACTTTGGGGTGTAAGGGTCCCTCTCCATATCCCTGTTTTAATGAGGGGTAAAATTGCCTTTTTTTCATGGGAATTATCCTTTTTTTCACTACAGGATAAAAGCATCATTACTGAAGCAAAGCCAATAAAGAGCAGGTTTTTCATGACAGTCCAATGGTTTTAGCTATTAATACAGAGCAAAGATAAAAAGATGTCTGAATTGTCGATTTCCAACGTCAAAAATTACCTCCCCGATTCCCCCACCTCTCGCTCACCGGCAATCTCTTTCGCATGGGGTGTCATTCACTCTTCCGTTCTCACTCTCGTTTTCACTTCCACACTCACTCTGGACCTCTCACTCTCACTCCATCCCCCTCCCACAATCCCCCACACTCTGAATTACCTGAAAATGGCCAAAATCTCATAGACAGGATATTTCTCAAACCGGTAATGTGAAAAGTTTTTTCAAAATCATGAAAAAAATGTTATTTTGTGTCATAAAGTGGGGCAAAGTGGTTGAATTTGTGGTTTTAATTAATAACTTTGTTCACTAAGTGAAAAAATTTCGGGACCGGAAATGTCATTATTCACAGGAGAATTCGAATGTAAGCTCGATGCCAAGGGACGCCTGACCTTACCGTCAAAGGTGAAGTCAAAGCTGCCTGAAGTATCTGGCAATCAGTTGGTTTTGAGTCGAGGGCTCGAGCCATGTCTGGTGGCATATCCTGTGATGGAATACAAAAAGATATACTCCCGGATCGCATCAATGAATGAGTTCAACGAAGAATTCAGGCGACTGCAGCGAAATTTCTTCAGGAGAATCTCCGAAGTTGAACTGGACAGTGCGGGGCGCGTACTGATACCGAAAAGCATGATTAAGTATGCCAATCTCAATAAAAATGTGATCCTCGTAGGGATGGGCAACAGGCTTGAGATCTGGGACAATGACACTTACGATGAATATATCATCAAAGACAATGAAGAATTTTCTAAACTGGCTCAAAAACACTTAACCCAATGATGCTGACGATGACCTACCACAGACCCGTATTACTGGAAGAAAGCATCGAGGGGCTGAAGGTAAAAGAAGACGGCACCTATGTCGATCTTACTTTCGGAGGTGGCGGTCACTCGCTGGCGATACTTGAGCAAATCAGGGAAGGCAAGCTGATCGCTTTTGATCAGGACGAAGATGCCGCAGAAGTCGCCGGCCGCATTCAGAGCAAAGCTTTCACCTTTATCAAAGGTAACTTCAGGTACTTTGACAAATTTCTCAAACTCCATGGCATAAAGGAAGCTGACGGCATCCTGGCCGATCTCGGCGTTTCCTCCCATCAAATCGACACGCCGGGGCGGGGTTTCTCCACAAGGTATGAGGGCGACCTCGATATGCGAATGGACCGGAGCGCACGAAAAACCGCCGGGGATATCATTAATTCCTATCCGGAAGCCGAACTGCACCGGATTTTCGGCATGTACGGTGAAGTGAGGAATGCGCGTACCCTTGCCGCGGCCATCTGTCATGCAAGAGCTCAAAAACCAATACAAACAACCGACGATCTCAAAAAAATATTGAAAGAACTGGCCCCGAGAAATCGCGAGTATAAATACTTCGCACAAGTCTATCAGGCGCTCAGGATAGAGGTGAATGATGAATTGGGGGCATTAAAGGAAATGTTAAACAGGTGTGTGAATGTGTTAAAACCGGGCGGCCGGATCGTGGTGATCTCCTATCACTCACTCGAAGACCGGCTGGTGAAAAACTTCTTTAATAAAGGAAAATTCCATGGCGACGCGGAAAAAGATTTTTTCGGCAATGAGTTGAAGCCATTGAAAAGTATCACGCGCAAGCCCGTGACAGCCGGTGAAGAAGAAATAAAGGCGAATCCACGGGCCAGGAGCGCCAAAATCAGAATAGCGGAAAAAATTTAAGATGGCTAAAAATACCTATAAAATAAAGAACCGGACGACTAAAAAGAGGAGCTTGTTTTCGCTTATCGACAGCAAGCTGAAGATCGAATCTTTCTTCGAGCAGGATTTTCCCTCGAAATACATCCCCCAGGTTCTGTTCATTACTTTTCTGGGTATTGTGTACATAGGTAACAACCACTGGGCTGAAAAAGCCATCCGAAAAATTGACAAAATGGAAGCCGAGGTCGAGGAGCTAAGAGCTGACTATACTTCATTAAAAGCCGATTATATGTTTGCCAGCAAACAGTCGGAGGTAGCGAGAAAGGTAAAAAAATTCGGCTTACAGGAAAGTTCAACGCCCCCGAAAAAACTAATAGTCAAAAGAGGTGAATATTAGAAAAGGAATCATATTGCGTGTGAGAGTAGCGTTTCTGCTCATCATGGCCTTTGCCCTGGCGTCAGTGATCAGGATCGTGATGCTTCAGAACGAGGATGACCGCAAATGGGCTAAGATGGCAGAGGAAATCGACCTTCAGTACCGGCGTGTCAAAGCCACCCGTGGCAATATTTACAGCGACAACGGCAGCCTGCTGGCTACTTCATTGCCTTCGTACAGGGTAGCATTTGATCCGACCATCGCCAATGACAATATATATAAAAAAGGTATTGACTCCCTGGCCTGGTTGCTTTCGTATCACTTTAACGACCGCAGCAAAAGCTACTACAGACGTTTGATCCATGACGCACGCCTGAGCAAAAGACAATATATTGTGCTCAATCGCAGACTTATCAACTATCAGGAAAAGAAAGCCATGGAAAAATGGCCTGTTTTCCGTGAAGGGAGACTCAAAGGGGGGGTGATATTTGAAAAGCTCGACAGACGTTACAGGCCTTTTTCATACCTCGGATACCGTACCATTGGTTTTGTAAACAACAACAATGACGGAGCAGGCATCGAATACAGCTTCAATGAATACCTGGCCGGAAAAGACGGTCGCGCTCTGTATCAGAAAATGGCGGGAGGTAAATGGCGTCCCTTGTACGACGGCACCGAGATCCGCCCTGTCGAAGGCTATGACATCCATACCACCATCAATGTAAATCTGCAAGATGTGACCGAGTCGGCACTTTTGAAAGCTCTTGAAGAGCATAATGCCAAATACGGTTGTGCTATCGTAATGGAAGTAAAAACAGGAGAGATCAAGGCAATATCGAACCTGACTAAAAATGAGAAATACAATGATTACAGGGAGATATTCAATTATGCTGTTCAGGGTCTGACCGATCCCGGTTCCACGTTCAAGCTCGTATCCATGATGGCCTTGCTGGAAGACTCAAACCTCAAACTTTCCGACAGTATCGATACCGGTGAAGGCGCCTATAAATATTATAACCAGACCATGCGCGATCACAAGCCGGGTGGTTACGGCGTCATTTCCGTAAGGCAGGCTTTTGAGTACTCATCGAATATTGCCATCTCAAAGCTGGTCTATAATCAGTTTGGCAGCGATCCGCAGCGCTATATCGATTATATCAACTCATTCGGACTGAGCCAGCCGCTCGGTTTCCAGATGATCGGCGAAGGAATCCCTAAAATTAAAAATCCTTCGGATAAATCCTGGAGCGGCGTCACGCTGCCCTGGATGTCGATAGGCTATGAGGTAGAGCTCACCCCGTTGCAAATCCTTGCATTTTACAATGCCGTCGCCAATAACGGCACGCTGATCAGGCCTGTTATTGTAAAGAGCATCAGCCGGGCCGATGAAATAATCAATGAATTTGAGATACCACAGGTCATCAAAAGAAAGATCTGTTCGGAAAAAACACTAAAAGAAGTGCAAAGCCTGCTCGTGGGTGTTGTTGAAAACGGAACGGCACGCAATATTAAAAATGATTATTACAAAATCGCAGGTAAAACGGGTACAGCCCAGAAAATCATCAATGGCCGATACACCAAAAAGTACAACACTTCCTTTGTTGGATATTTTCCCGCCGACAATCCCAAATACAGTTGCATTATCGTTGTGGATTCTCCCAGCGGGTTCAGGCAGTACGGATCAAGTGTCGCCGCCCCTGTATTCAAAGAAATTGCAGATAAAATTTACTCCCTCGACCTGGAACTGCATGCGCCTTATGTCGCCGAGCACAAACAGCCTGCAGGCGTGTTCCCGGTTATCCGGGCGGGGAATCTCGAAGATCTTCAAACCATATGCCAGGAACTTTCTATTCCGGCCAGGCCGGCCACTGACAGCGAGTGGGTGAAAGCCAGGGTAAAAGATAATGCTGTGTTATGGACGACCGATGAAATAGCTCCGGAGATCATACCTGACGTGTCAGGCATGACTCTCCGGGACGCTATTTTTCTCCTTGAAAACCAGGGACTCAGGGTCATGTACAACGGCGCAGGGCGCATTATCGCCCAATCCCCCAAACCGGGAAATAAACTGAAAAAAGGAAGCAGAATAGTATTGCGGCTCGGATGACTTTGCTGAAAGACATATTGTATAAAGTTCAGCTTATCTCCACCTCAGGAGATATGAGTGTTTCTATACGGGAGGTACACTTTGATTCCAGAAAAGTGGGTAAGGGAGATCTGTTTGTAGCGGTAAGAGGCACGCAAACCGACGGGCACAAATTTATTAAAAACGCCATACAGCAAGGTGCTGTGCCATTGTCTGTGAAGACGACCTCGAGCCCCATGAGAATGTGACGATTATCCGCACCGGAAACAGCGCGGAGGCCCTGGGTATTATTGCGGCCAATTTTTATGGAAACCCTTCGGAAAAACTGATACTTGTCGGGGTGACAGGCACTAACGGAAAAACAACCATTGTCAATCTGCTTTATCAGCTTTTTCGCAAGCTGGGATATAATGCCGGGATGCTTTCAACCATTCATAATCTGATCAATGACGAGTTGACCCCCGCTACCCACACAACGGGTGACGCCATCCAGATAAACCGCTTATTGAAAAAGATGGTTGATGCGGGCTGCACACATTGCTTTATGGAAGCCAGCAGCCACGCAATCCACCAGCGGCGGATCGCCGGACTGCAGTTTGACGTAGCGATTTTCACCAATATCACACACGATCACCTCGATTATCACAAAACGTTTGACGAATATATCAAGGCCAAGAAACAGCTTTTTGACGACCTGCGCCCGGGAGCATCCGCTTTGGTAAACAAAGATGACAGACGGGCTATGGTGATGCTGCAAAATACAAAGGCGGATAAAAATACATACGGGGTTAAATCATCGAGTGATTTCAAGGCAAAGATACTCTCCAACACACTGGAAGGCCTGGAACTTGAGATTGATAATCAAAAAATATGGTTCAAACTCATAGGTGACTTCAATGCGTACAACCTGCTTGCCGCTTATGGAACGGCGGTCATTCTGGGTGAAGACCCACAGGAGACACTTGTGGCATTATCCTCGGCCGAACCGGTAACCGGCCGCTTTGAAAGAGTGCCCCTGAAAAATAACATCATTGCAATAATCGACTATGCTCATACCCCGGATGCGCTGACCAACGTGCTCAAAACCATCAACAGCATCCGCACACGTAACGAACAGTTGATCACAGTAGTCGGATGCGGCGGCAATCGGGATCGTGAAAAAAGACCGGTGATGGGCGAGATCGCCTCACGTATGAGTGACAAGGTGATCTTCACCTCCGACAATCCGCGCGATGAAGATCCGGCGACTATCATCGCAGAAATGCTGGAGGGAGTCAAGCCATCCAACTATAGGCGGGTGCTTTCAATCATCGACAGGCGGGAGGCCATTAAAACCGCTCTGATGCTGTCGAAAAATAATGATATAATTCTCATAGCCGGTAAAGGGCATGAGGATTATCAGGAAATAAAGGGAGTAAAAAAGCCTTTCAGCGATAAGCAGGTTTTGCTCGAGCTGGAAGCATTGTTGTCGGATGATACAGGGCAGGGATAAATGTTTTACTATTTATTCACATATCTCAAAGAAGAAATCGACCTGATCGGTGCGGGGGTGTTTCAATACATCTCTTTCCGTGCCGGCATGGCTGCTATGCTATCCCTGATCATCACCATAGTTTTTGGTAAAAATCTCATAAACATCCTGCACAAAAAACAGGTCGGTGAGAGCATCCGTGATCTCGGCCTGCAAGGCCAGAAAGAAAAACAGGGAACACCGACAATGGGCGGTATCATCATCATCCTTGCCATCATCCTCCCTACCCTTCTCTTCTCTAAGATCGCCAATATTTATGTGATTCTCATGATAATTGCCACGTTATGGATGGGTCTTATAGGTTTTCTGGATGACTATATCAAAGTCTTTAAAAAGAACAAAGAAGGGCTTCGTGGTAAGTTTAAAATAATCGGACAGGTGGGACTGGGTCTGATCGTGGGTCTTACCCTCTATTTCAGCGACGAAGTAGTTGTGAGACATTTCGAGCCTGCCCGGGAAGTCGAAACAACTACGGAAACAACAGTCATTTATCATGACGTAAAATCGACAAAGACCACCATCCCCTTCATGAAAAACAACGAGCTCGATTACAATATTTTTACCTTCGGGCTCGGCGACTGGCTGACTCCTCCCATCTATGTGGGCATAGTCATCCTGATTATTATGGCTGTCAGCAACGGCGCCAATATCACCGACGGTATTGACGGACTGGCGGCAGGTACCTCGGCCATTATCGGCCTTACACTGGCCATCCTTGCCTACGTGTCGGGCAACGTCATATTTTCAGATTATCTCAACATCATGTATATCCCCGGTGCCGGGGAACTGGTGATTTTCTGTTCGGCTTTTGTCGGCGCCACCATCGGGTTTCTCTGGTACAATGCCTATCCGGCACAGGTATTTATGGGCGACACCGGCAGTCTGTCGCTGGGCGCGGTCATCGCTGTATTGGCTCTTACCATCCGAAAGGAGTTGCTGATCCCTGCTCTTTGCGGCATCTTTCTGATCGAGAATTTATCTGTGATCATGCAGGTTTCATGGTTTAAATACACAAAGAAAAAGTATGGTGAAGGGAGGCGGATATTCCGCATGGCACCATTGCATCATCATTATCAGAAAAAAAATCTGCACGAAGCGAAAATAGTGACAAGGTTCTGGATTGTGGGAATATTGCTGGCCATCATCACGCTGGCCACGCTGAAATTGCGGTAAAGAAAAATCAATCTTAATAAAATGAAAGAAAAGGTCGTCATATTAGGTGGAGGAGAGAGTGGTACAGGCGCTGCCGTACTGGCCAAACGCAAAGGCCATGAGGTGTTCCTGTCCGACAACGGCCTGATTCCGTCAAAATTCAAGCAGATACTCAATGAGTTCGAGATCGATTTTGAAGAAGGGCAACACAGTGAAGAAAAAATCCAAACAGCGGATCTGATCATAAAAAGCCCCGGCGTCCCTGATGATATTCCATTACTCAATCAGGCACGGACTTCGGAAATACCGGTAATATCCGAGATAGAATTTGCCATGCGATATACCCGTGCCAAAGTGATCGGCGTCACAGGAACCAACGGCAAGACAACCACTACACTGCTCACCCATCATCTTTTGAAAGAGGGCGGACTGGATGCGGGATGTGCCGGTAATGTGGGTGACAGTCTGGCTATGCAGGTAGCGATTGAAGATAAAGATATTTTTGTAACGGAACTCAGTAGCTTTCAACTGGACGGGATGTACAAATCGCGATTGCATGTTGCAATACTGCTGAATATCACGCCCGACCATCTCGACAGGTATGACGATGACTTTCAGAAATACGTCGCCTCTAAATTCCGCATTGCACAAAACATGAAGGCAGATGACTTTTTCATTTTCAATATAAGTGACCCTGTGATTGCGGAAAGAATTGATAGTATCGAAACCAAAGCCATCCGCCAGCCTGTATCGATGGACAAAAGAGAGGGCGTGATTGCTTATGAGACGGAAAAATACCTTCGATTCATAGCGGAGGAAGAAGCGCACACGATAGCAAAAACCAACATCCCGCTGCGTGGCAGGCATAATATGATAAATGCGATGTGCGCCGTGCTCGCTGCAAGAAATATGGGCGTTTCATGGGAAAATATCGTTTCGGCAATTAAAAGTTTTAAGAATGTACCGCACAGGCTGGAATATGTCGGCGAAATCGATGGCATCAGCTTTTACAATGATTCGAAGGCTACCAATGTAGATGCAGTAAAATATGCACTGGAAAGTTTTGAAGAGCCCGTAGTGCTGATCATGGGCGGTATCGACAAAGGCAATGACTATGCCCAGCTCGACGATCTTGTGACAAAGAAGGTGAGCGCTATCGTCACATTGGGTATCGATGACACAAAGATCAAAAACCATTTTAAGGAAATCGTCCCGGATATCTCCTCGACCGACAGTGTTTATACCGCTGTGGAGATAGGGTACTCCAAGGCCGCTGAAAACGGCGTGGTATTGCTCTCGCCGGCCTGCGCTAGCTTCGACCTTTTTAAGAATTTCGAAGAGCGCGGACAACGCTTCAAGGAAGCATTTTATGCTTTGCAGGACAAAATCGAAAATAACAGGACAGCGATATGATCAGGGAATGGATAAACAGGAATCTTAAAGGCGACCCCATCATCTGGGGAATTGTCATCGTATTCTCCGTCATGAGCGTGCTCGTTGTGTACAGCGCTACCGGGACGCTCGCCTATAAAAATATGGGGGGAAATACAGAACACTATCTCCTCCGGCACACTTTCCTCGTGTTGTTAAGCCTGGCCGCCATGTGGGCCGCCCACCAGGTGGATTATCGTTATTATGCCAAAATATCAAAGTTCGCTCTGTGGATATCTGTTCCATTGCTTATTTTCTCATGGCAGTTCGGTACCAGTCTCAACGAAGCCTCGAGGTGGCTCACCATTCCGGTTATCAACAAGACATTCCAGCCGTCAGACCTCGCCAAACTGGCCCTGATCACACAGCTCGCCAGCATGCTCGCCCGAAGACAGCAGATCATCGACGATTTCAAAGAATCCCTTTTCCCCATTCTGGTTTGGAGCGGACTGATCATCGGCCTCATCGCCATGACCGACATGTCAACGGCGGGATTGTTGCTTGTCACAGCCATGCTCATGTTGTTTATCGGGCGTGTACCCATTAAACATCTTCTGATGCTGACTTTCGTCGGTATGGTGGTGGTTGCCATCGCTTTTTCCATCGGCCAGCGAGGTGAAACAGCTGTGAGCCGGATAACAACCTATTTAAATGCCGAAGAGCCGCCCTTCCAGGCAAAACAAGCATATATCGCCATCGCCACAGGTGGCATTACGGGCAAAGGACCGGGTAACAGCGTGCGGAGGAACTTCCTCCCCCACTCGTATTCAGACTTCATCTTCGCCATTATCGTCGAAGAATACGGCATTCTCGGTGGAGCAGCGATTATCATTTTATACCTCGCCTTGCTATACAGGGGCATGCTCACAGCCACAAAAAGCGACCGGGCATTTGGCGGTTTACTGGCCGCCGGACTCAGCCTGGCTCTGGCTTTGCAGGCCATGGTCAACATCGGCGTGACAGTGGGCCTTCTGCCCATCACGGGGCTTCCGCTGCCATTTATAAGCATGGGAGGAACATCGCTCCTGTTCACAGGCATATCCCTGGGAATCATCCTCAGCGTAAGCCGTGGTGAGATTGAGGAAATAGGCAGTAAAAAACGAAATGAATTGAGAAAAGTAGCCAGTGCGGCATAGATAAATGACAGAAAGGAAAAGACCATATCGGGTTATCATCAGTGGCGGAGGCACCGGAGGCCATGTGTATCCGGCTATTGCTATTGCCAACAAGATGAAGGAGTTTTTCCCCGATACGCAGTTTCTTTTCGTCGGCGCCAAAGGGAAAATGGAGATGGAAAAAGTTCCTGAGGCAGGCTACGACATCGAAGGGTTGTGGATTAGTGGGTTTCAGCGAAAGCTGACGTTTAAAAACCTCGCTTTCCCGTTCAAACTGATGAGCAGTCTGATAAAGGCCAGGAAGATCATTAACCGCTTCAAACCGGATATTGCTGTCGGAGTCGGAGGTTTCGCCAGCGGTCCCATACTTCACGCTGCAGCCAGAAAGGGTATCCCCACACTTTTGCAGGAGCAAAATTCTTATGCCGGCATCACAAACAAGCTATTGGCCAAATCAGCGAGTAAAATCTGCGTAGCCTATGAAAATATGGACAAATATTTCCCGAAAGAAAAGATTGTCCTGACCGGCAACCCCGTGCGGACCGACATCATCGATATGGAGCAGAAAAGAGAAGCGGCACTCCGTTTTTTCAGGCTCGATCCAAAAAAGAAAACCATTCTTTCCGTCGGCGGCAGCCTCGGTGCGCGTACGATCAATGAAAGTATTATCAAAAACCTCGATCAGATCATTGCCGCCGATGTGCAACTGATCTGGCAGATCGGTTCTATTTATTACAAGGAATTTCAGGAAAGGCTCATTGGTCTAGACCTCAGAAATATCAGACATTATGAGTTTCTGAAAGAAATGGACCTGGCCTATGCCGCAGCAGATGTGGTCATTTCAAGAGCAGGAGCGCTCTCCATTTCGGAAATATGCCTGTGCGGCAAGCCAGCCGTATTCGTGCCCTCACCCAATGTTGCGGAGGATCATCAGACAAAAAATGCCATGGCACTTGTCAATGAGAATGCGGCACTGATGGTAAAGGATAATGAAGCGGAAATAAATCTGGTGCCCGAAGCATTGAAGGTTCTTTTTAATGAGGGCCAGAGAGAAACACTGTCGCAAAACATAAAAAGTTTTGCCAGACCGCATGCAGCGGAAAATATTGTAAAAGAGATAATCGGAATAATAGGGTGAAGATCGAAGATAAACATATCGTCTATTTCCTTGGTATCGGAGGCATCGGAATGAGCGCTCTGGCACGCTGGTTCATGCATTCGGGCAAAAAGGTGATGGGGTATGACAAAACCGAAACGCCCCTGACCCGTCGGCTAGAAAAAGAAGGTGCGAAAATCCATTATGACGATGCTGTCGGAAATATTCCGCAGGAAGTGCTGAACAACAAGGAGGATGTACTGGTCGTCTGGACGCCTGCCCTGCCCAAAGACCACCGGGAGCTCAACCATCTTAAAAATGCCGGTTTTCCCATATACAAAAGATCGGAAGTGTTGGGGCTCATCACCAATCAATTGTATTCCGTGGCCGTTGCCGGGACACACGGCAAAACGACCACTTCATCGATGATCGCCCATATCCTGAAAACAGCAGGCAAATCGACACTCGGACTGATGGGCGGCGTCTTACAAGGCTATGAGTCGAACCTGATCATTGAAGGTGACGGTTCGGATGACACCATTGCCGTGCTGGAGGCCGATGAATACGACAGGTCATTTCTCAGGCTTTCGCCTGATATTTCCGTGATCACCTCCGCCGATCCGGATCATCTCGATATTTACGGCGCCTATGAAGAAATGAAGATTTCTTTCAGGGAATTCGCCGGGAAGACCAGACAGGGAGGACATCTGATCGTCAATAATGCTATAACGTCATGGCTGACGCCCGGTAGGAGCGGCATTTCTTATCATACTTACAGCCTCGACAGTGGCGACTACCATGCTGAAAACATCCATGTGTCGGGTACAGATTTTATGTTCGATTTTCATGGAAAAATGGCAATTATTGAACAGGTCAGATTGCCGATGCCGGGTCAGCACAATGTCGAAAATGCAGTCGCAGCCATCTCCACGGCACTGCAACTCGGCATTGACAAACAGAGCATTCTCGAAGGATTAGCCTCATTCAAGGGCATAAAACGTCGTTTCGAATATCACATCAAATCTCCGGAATTGGTGTATATCGATGACTATGCTCACCATCCTGCAGAGATCAATGCTTTCATGATATCTGTGCGGACGCTTTATCCAAAGCAAAAAGTCGTGGCCATATTTCAGCCCCACCTCTTTACGAGAACGAGGGATTTTGCCGGTGAATTTGCGCAGAGTCTTGAAACCGCCGACGAGATCATCCTGATGGATATTTATCCTGCCAGAGAAGAACCTATTGAAGGAGTAACGACAAAACTGATCTATGAAAAAATAAAAAATCCGAGTAAATGGCTGGCGCCGGATGATGCGCTTCTTGAAAAGATCGCAGAAACGGAAGCTGAAGTTTTTCTGACCATCGGCGCCGGCAACATCGACCGATTTGTTCAACCGATTAAAACATTGCTGGAGGAAAGGTTATGAAGAAAAGATTAATGAAAATATGGCAATACGGCAGAGTGGCAATGCTGATAATCGTCCTCACGGGCCTGATAGGGTTTATAGAGAAAAAGCAGGGCAGGCGCATATGCAAAGCCATCGAAGTCAATATTGACAATCAATACAAAAATTATTTCATCAACGAAAGTGATGTTATTGAGATCATCACGGAGCGCGGGGGCAAAAAAATCATCGGAAAACCATTCAATGAGCTCAATCTCAAGGAAATGGAACTGGCGCTCAAAGAGGATAAGTTTGTGGAAGACGCCGAGGTATACAAGGACCTGAGCGGCAATCTGATTATCTCCATCGATCAGAGCAGACCCATCGCAAGGTTATTGAGCAAAAAGATGTCGGACAGGTACATCAGCGAAAACGGTGATGTGCTGCCACTGTCAAAAAGGTACACCCCCCGTGTCGTACTCATCGACGGCGCTTTTGCAGACAACTCCAGGCTCTACCACCTGTATGAGACTGAGTTGGGCAGGCAGGTAATGGATTTACTGAAATTCATTGAGAAGGATAAGTTCTGGAAGGCGCAGATAGCCCAGATGCGTATCGACAGGAAGGGTAATATCAAGATGTACACCCAGGTGAGCAAGCAGGTTGTTGATTTCGGCAAGCCGGTGGAAATCGAAGAGAAATTCAGGAAACTGAAAATATTTTACAAAAAAATACTCCCGGCCAAAGGCTGGAACAGCTATAACAGGGTGAGCATAAAATTTAAAAATCAAATCATTTGCGAATAACTATACAATTATGGAAAAAGATAAAATAGTCGTCGGTCTGGACATCGGAACCACCAAGATTTGCGCTATCGTCGGGCGCAAGAATGAATTTGGCAAACTTGAAGTTTTGGGAATGGGCAAAGCGACATCTGATGGGGTCATCAGAGGCATCGTTTCAAACATTGACAAAACCATATTTGCCATAGAAAAAGCTATTGCAGATGCGGAAGCCCAATCAGGCATCGATATCCGTGTAGTCAATGTCGGCATCGCCGGACAGCACATTAAAAGCACCATTCAGCACGGCAGCATCACCCGCGAGGATACGGATGAGGAAATCACCGTTGAGGACATCAACAGGCTCACTAATGATATGTACAAGATCGTGACCCCTCCCGGCAGTGAGATCATCCACGTGATGCCGCAGGATTATTACGTCGATTATGAGGAAGGGATTAAAGATCCGGTTGGCATGTCGGGCGTGCGCCTTGAGGCTGATTTTCATGTAATCACGGCGCAAACCAATGCCATCAATAATATTAATAAGTGTGTAAAAAAAGCGGGACTTGAAATCGAAAACCTTATTCTCGAGCCGCTTGCCTCCAGCCTCTCCGTGCTGAGCGACGAAGAAAAGGAAGCTGGTGTCTGCCTTGTGGATATCGGAGGCGGCACCACAGACATAGCGATTTTTCATGATAATATCATACGGCATACCGCCGTGATTCCGCTCGGCGGCGATATCATAACCCAGGATATCAAACAGGGATGCATGGTGATGCAGCATCAGGCCGAATTGCTCAAAACGAAATTTGGTAAAGCCATCGCCGAGGAGGCCAGCCCCAATGAGATCGTTTCGATTCCCGGCCTTCGAAACAGGGCTCCGAAAGAGATATCCATTAAAAACCTGTCACACATCATTGAGGCGAGGATGGAAGAGATTATCGAGCTTGTCCATGCCGAGATCATCACGTCAGGCTATCAGAGCAAGCTCGCAGGTGGGATCGTGATTACCGGTGGCGGCGCCCAACTCCAGGGTATTAAGCAACTGTTTGAATACATGACCGGCCTGGACGCCAGGATCGGCTATCCCAACGAGCACCTCGGCAAAAGCAAGGTCGAAGAGGTGAAAACACCAATGTACGCGACAGGCGTGGGACTGGTACTTTCAGGTTTCAGGGCGCTCGATGAAAGGGAGAACAGGTACAACGAGCATCCTGAGATATACACCAAAGGCAACAATTCCAAAGGCCGAGGCAACTTTAATATATTCAAAAGTATTATCGATAAGACCAAAGCTTTGCTGGTTGATGATATTGACAGCAAAGAAGATTACTAAAAATGAACATATGAATTTCCGGACTAAAATAATTTGTTAATCATGACTGATAACACGTATTCATTCGACATCCCCAAGCATCACAAATCGATTATCAAAGTGATCGGGGTAGGTGGCGGAGGCAGCAATGCCGTCAACCACATGTATAATCAGGGCATCAAAGATGTAGAATTTATCGTCTGCAACACCGACGCCCAGGCACTCATGGCCAGCCCTGTGCCCAACCGTCTTCAGATAGGCATTCATCTCACGGAAGGGCTCGGCGCGGGCGCCAATCCTGAAACAGGGATGAACGCAGCGCTGGAAAGTAAGGAAGACATCAGGGACCTGTTGAGTGATGACACCAAAATGGTTTTTATCACTGCAGGAATGGGTGGAGGTACCGGTACCGGCGCAGCACCGGTTATTGCCAAGATAGCCAGAGACCTCGGTATTCTCACCGTCGGCATTGTCACGGCTCCGTTTGGGTTTGAAGGCAAGAAGAAAATGCAACAGGCCATGGAAGGCATCAAGGAGTTGAAGCATAACTGTGACGCTGTCCTTGTGATCCTCAATGACAAGCTGCGGGAAATTTATGGCAATCTTTCCATCAGGAGTGCCTTTGGACAAGCCGACAATGTGCTGACCACTGCGGCCAAAGGCATCGCCGAAATCATCACGGTGCCAGGCTATGTAAATGTTGATTTTAAGGATGTAAAAGCCGTGATGAGCAATGCAGGATCTGCCGTAATGGGTTCCTCAACTACCGAGGGAGAAAATCGCGCAAGAAGGGCCGCCGAAGAAGCGCTTGCATCGCCCCTCCTGAACAACAAAGATATACATGGCGCTCAAAAAGTACTCCTCTCCATCATATCAGGGGAAGAAGCCGAACTTTCGATGGATGAGCTCTCCGAAATTACGGATTATATTTCCGAGATGGCCGGCGATGAAGCCGAAGTGATATTCGGTCACGGTATCGATACCGAGCTGGGAGAGAGTATCCGTGTAACAGTAATAGCCACGGGCTTTGAGAACCAACCGGAATCATTTGAAATCAAAAAGAAAAAGGTAATCCACCTTGAGTCTGAAAAACCGTTGAAAACAATGGAGCCCGAGGTGCAAGCCTCTCATTCTGAAGACGAAGTGCCCAAAAAGTCGTTTGTGAAACAAACGAGTTTATTTGATGAGATTGAACCGGGGAGGACATACACATTCGAAAAGCCTGCGGCTTCAGATGAAACGGCGCCCGGCGACCATAAAGTGGGGCTGGATGGGAACGTGCTGGATGAGATTGAAAAAGAACAGAAAAAAGAGTTTGCAGAGCCGTCGACACCTGTCAATAACCTGGAAAGTAAAAAACAACTCCTCCAGCAAAAAGCCAGGGAACGAATTGAAAAACTTCAGGGATTGAGCTATGCGAATCATAGCCGGGAAGAGGATTATAAAGAAAAGTGGGATGTACCGGCATATATCAGGCGAAATGTCCACATTCAGGATACACCCCATAGTTCGGAGTCCAATATTTCACGGTACAACCTGAATGACAACGACCAGATACTGGGGAATAATAAGTTTCTGCACGATAATGTTGATTAAAAACCGATCAGCATGTCGGCTTGCTTATGCATCCGCGTCACATAGCCCGAATCGGTGATCTTATGGTCAGTCATGAGTCTCCCGATATTCGGGATCCTGAGGCGATAAGCCAACACATGAGTTCCGCAATAATTCAAAATATCAGTAAAGTGACTCAGGGCGGGTCCGGCGCCCTGGTCACCCGCTGATATACCCACCAGCGCGCATTTTTTATGAGCCAGCGCCCTTTCTCTATCAAGACCATCAAGAAAAGCCTTTAATACTCCGGGAAATGACCCGTTGTACTCGGGAATGATAAAAACAAACTTTTCCGACGTGTTCATTATGTCCGTGGCACGATTGAATTGTTCATTTTTGCCTGTATTTCCATAGAGCGAAGAAAAGATGAAATCAGGCGGCAGATCCTGCAGATTGAGAATGATATTTTCCACACCTTTTTCCTTTAGAATTTCAGAATATTGCCTGGCAATATCCATTGAAACAGCATTTTCGCGATTTGTCCCTGATACAATTGCAATCATTGATCCGATAGTTTTGTGATTCTATTACACTGGTTGCCAATTATTTCTGCCTTTACTCTCCCTCTTGCC
>WGED01000164.1 GCA_015492915.1 Cyclobacteriaceae bacterium | reverse complement strand
CGCAAGAGGGATCAGAAAGTGCTGACCGACAATCATAAAAGTGATGATAAGGGCTGCTGCAAATAAAAAAGTGGTCAGTTTGAATAATGTGCTGTTGGTAAAAGTGTCGGCTTTCATATTTGAGGGGTATTAGATTTAAGGAATGGATTTAAAGGGTGATAGTCGACTGGATGATGATTTATAGCCGCAGGAAATTCATAATTTCATGAATAGATTCATGAAAATCCATCTTACATTTTTATATATTTTTTGGTTACATCGTTGAATGAATCATAATATTTTTCATAAAAATCAATTTTTGTCAGATATTTGGATGTTTTGGTAATTGACCGTGAAGAAAGGATTTACTTTTATAGTCCGGTTTATTACTTGATAATGTGTGACAAACTGCTCTTTAGACCTCGATATTAAGATTATATGGTGAAGAAGCTACTACAAATCATTTTGCTTTTTGCTGTGATTTTTTCGTGTGTGCCCAATAAGAAAGCCCTGATGTTACAGGATCCTGATACCGACCTCTATGGCCCAGCCCCAAAAGATACATTATTACGGACACATTATATTATTCCTGATGAATACAAATTACAGCATGAAGATGTGTTGAGTATTCAGATTAGCAGCCTTACCCCCAAAGAATACGATTTTTTCTCTCAGGGGCTGCCACAAAACCAGATCAATATTGCCGGCTCCAGGCAGGGCGGCGGAGCCCTATACGGTTATCTGATCGACGCCAATGGCGAAGTGGAATTCCCTGTTGTCGGGAGAGTAAAATTGGGCGGCCTGACAGTGTATGAGGCAGAAGAAAAGATAAGGGCGATTGCAGAGGAGTATCTGGAAGAACCGGTCGTCAGGGTTCGTTTGCTGAATTTTCGATATACCGTGATAGGAGAGGTGACCGGCAAGGCCACTACCATCAATACTTACAATAACCGCATGTCCATGATGGAAGCGATCGGACTGGTAAAGGGATTGACAGAGATGGCAGATATGAGTAATGTCAAACTGGTACGGCAGGATGGGGATATTGCCAAAGTCTATTATGTCAATCTTCTCGATGAAAACTTTATAAGATCACCATTGTACTACGTGCATCCAAACGATGTTATTATCGTGCCGCCGCTCAAGCAAAAACCATTCAGAAACCATTTTGGTCAAAACCTGGCCTTGATATTATCATCTTTATCTTTACTGGCAGTGGTTTTGAACCTAATAGCAATTTTCAATAAATAAGAAGGGCATCTGTTGTGGAAAACGAGATTAAAAATATAAGGCAGCGATCAGATACGGATGAGGTAAAGAAGTTCATTATGAATGTCCTCGCCAACTGGAAGTGGGTCGCCCTTTCATTGATCGTGGCTTTGGCAGTGGCGTTTGCAATCAACAGATACTCCACGCCCATATACAGTGTCCACACTACCATTCTCTCAAAAAAGTATTACAAGCAGCGATCAAGCCGCGCAATGGACGTGATCAAGGGAACAGAGTACTTTGCCACTGAAAAGGACATTCAATGGGAGGTCAATGTGCTGAAATCCCATAAGGTTGTCTCGGAAACCATCAAAAGGCTTGGGTGGAATGTGTTTTATTACAGGGAAGGCAAGGTGCTTACCACTGAATTGTATCCTTATAGCCCTTTTGAAGTGCTGACAGATTCGCTTAGCGAACAAGTACCCTACGGGGTCATGTTTAAGTGTGATGTTGTTGGCGGCAATAAGTATGAATTGTCAACAAAGGATAAAAACTGGAAAGATTACTTCAATGACAGGGAGTTCTCGTTCGGCGTCCCTTACACGGTGAACGGCTGGAAATTTACTGTGAGAGAAAAGGAGGCCCTGCCCTCGGACAATGTATATGGATTTAAGGTAAATAACCCCGAAAGTCTCGTTGGTGAATATCGTGGCAAGCTCATGGTAGGATGGCTCACAAAGGGATCCGCAGTGTTGAAGTTATCCATCACAGGCGAGACGCCGCAGAGGGATATGGATTTTCTGACGGTCATTTCGCAGGTGATAGAGGAATTTTCCATTGAAGATAAAAATGTTGCTGCCGTAAAGACGATCAATTTTATTGATGATCAGCTTGTCAAAATACGCGATTCCCTCCGCTCTACAAGCAAGATGATGCAGGCCTTTAAGCTGAAAAACAGAGATATTACCATGGGTTCCGAGCAATTATTCAAGCGAATAAACGAGTTGGAGGAACAAAAGTATCAGCTTTTACTCACCAATCAGTACCTTGATTATCTTGATAATTATATCCGAACGAAGAGTGAGCATGATGTAATTGCCCCAAATACCATAGGTGTTGAGGCCAGTCTGCTGAACAACCTTATCATCGAATATGTGGATCTGAGGATGAAAGAGAGGACGAGAAACACCAAACTCTACAAAAAGAGTCCGCTGTATCAGTATCAGAATATAGAGAGTGAAAAGTTACTGACCGAATATGAGCAGAGCATCCTCGAAAGTGTTCAGACTTCAAGAGACAGGAATGATTTTCAGATCAGGGAGATAGAAAACAGGATCAATGGCTATTTGTCGGAGATGGGCAGCCTTCTTGAGGAAGAAAGACAGTTTACCGGCTTTCAGAAAATCTTCAATCTGAATGAGCAATTTTACATGATGCTACTCACCGAAAAGGTAACAGCCAGCATAGCCAAGGCCTCACAAGAGTCGGATTACAGGGTGCTCGATGCTCCGAGATTGAGCGGCCCGCCCATATCGCCGAAGAAAGAGAGAAACTATATGTTTGCGCTGGTTATAGGCTTGGGATTGCCTATAGGAATATTTTACCTGATTGGTTACCTCAATCCTTATATCTTTACAAAGGATGACCTCGACCGGCACTCCGATATGCCGATGCTCGGTATCGTAGGGCACGACACGAGCCATTCACCCGTTATTTGCATGGAAAAACCAAAATCTTCCATAGCAGAGTCCTTTAGAAACCTGAGGACAAACCTTCAGTATTTTCTGAAAAACGGCAGCTCTGCCAAAACGATATTGATCACTTCTTCGATCAGTGGCGAAGGAAAGACTTTCTGTTCGGTAAATCTCGCCTATATCTATGCCATCACCGGTAAAAGAACCCTGCTGCTCGGCGCCGATCTGCGTAAGCCTGCGCTCGAAAAAGTTTTCAAACAAAAAAACAGCAGGGGATTGAGTAGCTACCTGGCGGGTATGTGCGAGTATGAAGAGCTTGGAGAGAATATTATCCTTGATAATTTGTATATAATTCATAGCGGGCATGTGCCGCCCAATCCGTCGGAGTTGCTGGTGAGCAGCAGGATGAGGTCCTTTATGGATCGGATCAAAAAGGAATATGAGATTATCATCATTGACTCACCGCCAGTCGGCATTATTTCTGATGCACTTGAAATGTCGAAATATTCGGACATCAATATCATCGTTGTTCGTCAGGGAACTACCAGGAAAGCTTCGCTCGATATCATCAATATGATGTACCTTGACGGTAAGTTGGTTAATGCTACAACTGTTTTTAATGATATTGATTTTTCAAGAACCATGTACGGTCATAAATACGGCTACGGGGGTCAGTATGGCTATGGTTACGGTTATGGTTACGGCTATGG
>WGED01000163.1 GCA_015492915.1 Cyclobacteriaceae bacterium | reverse complement strand
CTCAAAATGCGTTGAAAACAAATTGTTTTATTGTCATTGTGATTACATTTTGATGACAAGATTAGATTAAAAATATATAATTTCAAGCTTTTTTGTTAATTCGCCTCATGATCTTTGACTACATCATCGTTGGGCAGGGGCTTGCGGGGACTTCCTTAGCGTGGCAACTCATCAAACGGGGCAAGAAGTTAGTGATCATCGATTCCGGTGAAGAGCGGACATCCAGCAAGACAGGCGCCGGATTGGTGAACCCTTTTACAGGCCCAAAAATGGTGAAAACATGGAAGGCAGATGTCCTGTTTCCTTATGCTGAAATGTTTTACCGCGAACTGGAAGATGTCACTGGTGTGCAATTTTTTGAACGGCGCATTATTTACAGACCGTTCGGGTCGGTGGAAGAGCTCAATGACTGGCACGGCAAAGGTGGTCAGGATAATTATAAAAAATTCATATGCGCAATCCGCGATAGCAATTATTACGGCGATTATGTTTATGACCCGTACGGAGGTGTAGCGTTATATGGATATGTCCTCGATATGCCTTTGTTCATCCAATCCATGAAAAATTATTTCCTTGACAACAGCAGATACCTCGAAGAATTATTTGATGAAAAATTATTGGAAATCCATAGCGATGATAAAGTGCGTTATAAAGAAATGGAAGCGCGGAAGATTATCTTCTGCACAGGCCACCACATCACCAATTCACGATATTTCGGTTGGCTGCCGGTTTCAGGACTTAAAGGCGAATTGTTATCCATAAAAATGGACACGAAATTCAAAACCATATTCAACAAATCAGGTTTTATTATACCCCGGGGCAATGGAATATTCATTGCCGGATCAACGTATAGCCGGGACGATGTGTCAACAGATGTAACAGATCGAGCCAAAAATGAAATATGCCTGAAGCTGGATTCGTTAATTAAGTTAAGCTATAAGATAGTGGGGCAAAAGGCTGGCGTCAGACCGGTGATTACTACCAGGCGCCCGGTGGCGGGTCCCCATCCGGAGCATCCGGCTTTGTGGGTCTTCAACGGATTGGGCACCAAGGGAGTATCACTGGGGCCGTATTTCAGTCATCAACTGGCTGGTCGTCTCGAAAACGACAATAATCCGGATGAAGAAATAGACATTAAAAAGTATTATTCATTATATTACGAATCGCAATTATCCCGGTAATTTTGAGGATCGAACGACACATATCATTAATTCTATTGTTGCTGATGACAGTGGCAGCGGGGTCTGTTTTTGCACAGGAAGCTGCAGAAAAATTCGGCAAGAACCGGCTGCAGTACAAAAATTTTAAGTGGCGTTATTACAGTACCCCCAATTTCGATGTGTATTTTTATGACGGAGGCAATGAAATCGCCAGAATTGCCATAGACTACCTCGAAAAGGAGTACGATCGTATCACCGATTTACTGGGCACAGTCTCCTACAATAAAACCGAGATATTCCTTTACAACTCACCAACCGATCTCCTTCAGAGCAATATCGGAGTAAACGATAACAGCTTTGATGTAGCCGGACAGACAAGTTTTCTCAAAACCCAGGTAGAGATAGCATATCCGGGAACGGCGGAAGAGTTTAAACAGGTGCTCGTCTACAAAGCATCCCGGATGCTTATCTATGACATGCTGTATGGTGGGCGCTTTTCGGATATGTTTAAAAACAGCATTCTGATGTCTCTCCCTGATTGGTTTATGAACGGCATAGCCCGTTATGCGGCTTATGGCTGGGATACTGAGATGGACGACTATATCCGCGATATCATGCGCAATAAAAACGTTAAGAACCTGGCCAAATTCAAAGAATATGATGCAGAGATAATCGGACAGTCAATCTGGAATTTCATAGCCGAGCGGTATGGCGTCAGTTATATTTCCAATATTTTAAATCTGACCCGCATCATAAGGGACGAAAAGCGCAGTATTGCCGGGACGATCGGGGTGCCTTTTAAAAGTGTGGTGGCCGAATGGAAAAATTACTATTTGCAGCAAGCGTCGTTTGTAGATCAGAATTATGTGCTCCCTCCAAAAACAGCAAGACTATTCCCCAACAAAAAACGGGTAATCATCAATGACCTGAAACTGAGCCCGGAAGGTAATTATTATGTGTATTCCATAAACAATGACGGAAGATATAAAGTGATCCTCACCCGGCTCGGTAAAAATAAATCGAAGAGGATTGTAAAAGGCGGATACAAACTCATCAATCAGGATGCGAAGGACAGAAAACCATTGCTGAGTTGGAGGGATGAGGGCACTCTCGGTATTATCCACACCAGGGCAGGGAAAAATTTCCTGACTATCTATGATGTCGGATCAGGAAAAAAGATCAGAAAAGAGCTGACCCGCATCAATCAGATCACGGATTTCGATATCCTCCGCAACGGAAACCTTGCCGTGCTGAGCGCAGACCGCAATGGCGATAATGACCTGTATCTCATAAGCTTGCGCAGAAATTCAATCAAACGCCTCACGCGCGATTTTTATGACGACATCAACCCGCGATTTGTGCCGGGCACCAGCTCGATCATTTTCAGCTCCAACAGGCTTACCGATACCATCAATATAAAAGGAAGGGATATAGAAAAGATAACGGATAATTACAACCTCTTTATTTATAACATAGACACTTCCAAAAACAGGGTAACACGGGTAACCAATATGCTCAGCCGTGATATAAAGCCGTTTCCGGTCAATGATCATGAGTTCTTATATCTGAGCGACCAGCAGGGGATATTTAACCTTTATAAGTATGACTTAAACGCTAAAATGTATAATCAGGTCACGGATTTTGGTTCCGGGATCAAGGATTTTGATATTACAAGGGATAAGCGCTATTTCAGTTTTGTGATGAATGATAAAAGCAGGGATAAAATCTTTCTGTTTGAAGGATATGATTTCGACAAGAATATTTTCACAACCCAAACTTTGCGGCAACAATACCTGACGGCCAAATATGTAGCGAAAAAGATAAAGTCCGCCAATCTGTCAAAAGCAATTCAGCAGAAAAAAACCGGAACCGGAGAGGGTGTTGATGATAGAAAGGTGCCAGAAACAGAAAAGGCATCGGGACAAAAAATTGAGGCGGCGGAACTACCGACTTTTCTCGATCGGTACCGGTCCCGGATGGAATCCCGCCCGGGCACACTTCAGGATCTTGTAGACACAAAGAATTATTCCTTTTCCATACAGCCACAACGGGAATTGCTGACTAAAAAGGAGGAGACGAAAAAAACAAAACCTGAAAAAGATGATGAAGTAATTGATACCGAAGGATATGTGTTTGATACTGATGTAGTGAAGAGCAGCAGAAACACAGGCTCATTTTTAAGTAATTATCAGATGCTGCGCAGGGATAATGATGTCGCCGGACCCTTCCCGTTCGATTCGAAATTCAGTGCCGACAATATCGTAACCTCCTTTGTGATTGATCCGCTGATTGGATTTGGAATAACCCTTGAGACACAGATGAATGATCAACTTGAAAACCATAAGTTTTATGGCGGTATTCTGATAACAGGTGATTTGAAGAGCGGAAAATTTTACGGGGAATATCGTTACCTAAAACATACCATTGATTTTGCAGCCCGGTATGAACGTAAATCGCTGTACCGCACAACAGAAAATATGTTTTATCAGAAATATACTTTAAACACCTATTCTCTGGCTGCTTCCCTGCCATTCAGTGCTTCGAGCAGACTATCGATCATCCCGTTTTTTGAAACAACCCGTTTCTGGGATCTGGACCCGACCTCAGTATTGTTCCCCACCAGCGGCCCGGTTACATCGAAGGTGAACTATGGTGGCATCAAGGTTGAATATATTTTTGATAATACCGTCGTAGAAGGTCTCAATCTGTTATATGGGACAAGGGGCAAAATTGGTATTCGTCATAATGAGGGGCTCAGTGACAGGAACAAATCATTCTCCAATTTTTATGCTGATTTCAGGCATTACCAAAGAGTGCACAAGGAAATTGTGTTTGCCACCAGATTGTTTTATGGGAGATATTGGGGACCGAATGCTCAAAAATATCTGTTGGGAGGCATGGACAACTGGCTGTTTAACTCCACAAACTCAACAGGGGCAGGTGATCCTCTTTTGAATGAAGTAGGTGTAGATAATTCCAACATTCTGTATGTGGATTATGTGACGAGTCTCAGAGGCTTTAAGTACAATACCTTCAATGGAGAAAATGTCCTTTTATTCAATGCCGAATTGCGAATGCCTCTCATTAAATACCTGGCAAGCGGACCGATATCATCAAATTTCCTTCGCAACTTCCAGCTTATCGGCTTTTATGACATCGGATCGGCATGGACGGGGCCATCCCCGTGGGCTACTGAAAACAGTGTAAATACAGAGATTCTCGCCCCGGAGGGATCGCCTTTCAAAGCGCGGATACAAAACTTCAAAAATCCATGGCTGTCGAGTTATGGCATAGGGGTCAGGTCGATGCTGCTTGGGTACTATGTCAAGTTTGATGTCGCCTTTCCGATTGAGGATATGGTGCAAAAAGACGCCAAATTCCTGTTTACATTGGGGTATGATTTTTAGATGTCTTCATATCTTTCTTTATGAAAAAAGTATGATTTTCATGACTTTAAAAATTGTCTGGTCTTGAAGCTTTTTTACAGGACACTCGGTGAGGGAGAGCCTTTGTTTATTTTGCATGGCCTGTTCGGATCATCAGAAAACTGGATGACCCATGCGCGGTATTGGGCGCAGCGATACAAAGTCATTCTTCCCGATATGAGAAATCATGGGCAATCGCCCCATAGCGACGTCATGGATTACCCGTCGATGGCAGCGGATATATGCGAACTGGCTGACGATTTGGGAATAAGTACTTTTTATCTATTGGGCCATTCGATGGGGGGCAAGGTGGGCATGACCATCGCGGATACCTGCCGGGGATTGATCAGAAAACTCATTGTGGCTGATATAGCCCCGAGGCAATATCCTGTTCATCACATATCGATACTCGACGGGCTGATGAGTATTGATCCTGCTACATTGAAATCACGCAAGGATGCGGATGATAAACTATCAAAATATGTTCCTCAACCGGCTATCCGGCAGTTTTTGCTTAAAAATTTGCGACGGGACCATGACGGACATTTTACATGGAAATTGAACCTCAAAGTCATTTATGAAAGCATAGAAAAGATTGGTGCTGCTACGCTTCCGTCAGAAAAAATCACTATCCCCACGCTTTTTATCCGGGGCATTAACTCGGATTACATTACCGATGATGACATCCTGATGATCAGGAATTATTTTTCCGATTCGAGGGTTGAATCCATAGGGAATGCGGGGCACTGGTTGCATGCCGAACAACCTGAAATTTTCATGAAACTGGTGGAGGACTTTCTGTCTGGATAAGCCACCCTGAATGAAGCAAGTCATAAAATGACTAAAATCTCATATCCTGAATCCGGAGCAAATTTTTCGGGCTGATATGCCATCGGATTGAAATATTTTAGTCAAATTTATCAGATGGTATTACAGGAACCGGGCGTTCCGCGTTCATCGGCAATATTTGACTTCGGGTCATGATTTTTTAGAAGACTTAAATTAAACCAGAAAATATGTTACTTGGATACGATATCGGGAGTTCATCGGTAAAAGCCGCCATTATACGCTCCGACACGGGAGCTGTGATTGCTTCTGCCACCTGGCCAAAAAAGGAGATGGACATCGTGGCAAAAAAAACCGGATGGGCCGAACAGGATCCTAAGATGTGGTGGACAGCCGTTAAAAGTGCTACCCATGAATTACTCGTTAAAAATCGCATTCCTAAAAATGCGGTAAAAGCCATAGGTATCTCCTATCAGATGCACGGCCTCGTGCTCGTGGATAAGGATCATAACGTGCTGCGCCCGTCTATAATATGGTGCGACAGCCGTGCGGCAGAGATCGGCAAACAAGCCTTTCATGACTTGGGCGGTGAGTTTTGCCTCGAACATTATCTCAATTCCCCCGGCAATTTCACGGCTTCGAAGCTGAAATGGGTGAAAGACAACGAGCCGGAGATCTTTGAAAAAGTTTATAAAGCCATGCTGCCGGGCGATTATATCGCCATGAGGATGACCGGTGAGATAAACACTACGGTTTCCGGACTTTCAGAGGGCATATTCTGGGATTTCAAGGAAAGGGGCATTGCGAAAAAGCTGCTCGATCATTACGGCATTGATAAAAAAATGCTGCCTGATATCGTCGATACATTTTCCGTTCAGGGACTACTCACAGCCAAGGCAGCCGAAGAGCTCGGCTTGGTCGAAGGGATAAAAATAGCCTATCGTGCAGGCGATCAGCCCAACAATGCTTTCTCACTCAACGTGCTCAACGCCGGCGAGGTGGCTGCCACGGCAGGCACCAGCGGCGTGGTGTATGGTATCATTGAGACACCCGATTACGACCACTTGTCACGAGTCAACACTTTTGTGCATGTCAATCACACCCCCAAATCACCACGCTATGGAGTGCTGCTCTGTGTCAACGGGACGGGCATTCTGAACAACTGGCTGCAAAAGAACATGATGTCGGGCCTTTCCTACGAAGAAATGAACGAGTTGGCCATGCGTGCGCCCATCGGAGCTGACGGCATTGCATTCGTGCCTTTCGGCAACGGCGCCGAGCGGATCATGAAAAATCATGATATGGGTGCCTCGTTTTCAGGACTCAATTTCAATCGCCATGGTCGGGAGCACATCCTGCGGGCAGGCCAGGAAGGCATCGTTTTCGCGCTCAATTATGGCTTTAACATCATGAAAGAGATGGGTATGGAACTGAAAACGGTGCGTGCCGGTCATGCCAATATGTTCCTGAGCCCGTTGTTCAGAGAGGCTTTCGCAAATATCACAGGTGCAGTTGTGGAACTGTTCAACACTGATGGTTCGCAAGGCGCAGCACGCGGCGCTGGTGTTGGTGCGGGCATTTTTGCGAACTTCGAAGAAGCTTTCAGAGGACTGAAAACAGTGGGAGTCGAAGAGCCGAGCCCGCCATTGTTCGGGGCTTATGAGGATGCATATGAGAAATGGTTGAATTTTCTGAATAAACTAATATAAACATGATCGCTATGAATAAGTCATATTTCCCTACCGTGGGTAAAATAAAGTATGAAGGGAAGGAGTCGAACAATCCCTTCTCATTCAAATATTATGATGAGAACCGCGTGGTGACCAGCGGCAAAACGATGAAAGAATATTTCCGCTTTGCCATAGCCTATTGGCACACCTTCTGCGGCACGGGCAACGACCCTTTCGGGCCGGGCACCAAGGTGTTTCCGTGGAATAAGGCCAAAGACCCGGTGAAGCGCGCCAAAGACAAGATGGACGCTGCGTTTGAATTTGTCACGAAAATCGGCGCCCCCTTTTATTGCTTCCATGATTTTGATGTGGTGGAAGAGGGTGCTTCGATCAAAGAGTCAGACAAAAGGCTGCAGATTATGGTGGACTATGCCAAGGCAAAACAGAAAGAGACGGGCGTGAAGTTGCTGTGGGGCACCTCGAACCTTTTCTCCAACCCACGCTACATGAATGGTGCTGCCACCAATCCCGATTTCAAGGCCGTGGCATGGGCCGGCACACAGGTCAAGAGGACCCTGGATCTTACGATCGAGCTGGGGGGTGAGAATTACGTGTTCTGGGGCGGCCGCGAGGGCTATATGTCGCTGCTCAATACGGACATGAAGCGCGAAAAAGACCACATGGCCATGTTCCTCTCCATGGCGCGCGACTACGCCAGGCGCAACGGCTTCAAGGGTACTTTCCTCATTGAGCCGAAGCCGATGGAGCCCATGAAGCACCAGTACGATTATGATGCGGCGACGGTTATCGGTTTCCTGAAAGATTACGGTCTCGATAAGGATTTCAAGCTCAACCTTGAGGTGAATCACGCCACACTGGCAGGCCATACTTTCCAGCATGAGTTGCAGGTGGCAGCCGATGCCGGACTGCTGGGCAGCATCGACGCCAACAGGGGTGATTATCAAAACGGTTGGGACACAGATCAGTTTCCCGTTGACCTGTATGAACTGACGGAGATTATGCTCGTAATTTTGCAGGCAGGGGGCTTTACGACCGGCGGGGTGAATTTTGACGCCAAGACAAGGCGCAACTCCACTGACCTTGAGGATATCTTCCACGCGCACATCGGCGGTATGGATGCCTTTGCGAGGGCGTTGCTCATCGCCATGGACGTGCTGGAGCGCTCCGAATACCTGAAACTTCGTAAAGAACGCTATGCATCGTTTGACTCAGGCAAGGGCAAGGCTTTTGAAGAAGGTAAGCTGAAGCTCGAAGACCTGCGCAAATACGCATTGGAAGCAGGGGAGCCCGAGCAGATCAGCGGCAGACAGGAGTATTATGAAAATATCCTGAACAGGTATATTTGATGCTGCTTGAGTGTCGGGTGACGGGAGACGGAAGACCGAAGTCGGGTGTTGTAGAACGATTAAAAGTAAATGTAACGTCACAGAGCGTTAGCGAAGGGTCTGTTGATGCGGGAACCAGAAGTCGGAAGGCCGAATCCGGGTGCCGGAAGTTAGGGCGCGAAATAATGGTTGGAAAAACTTCGAATATCTTCAATCGTTGGTCTTCTGTTCGGGGTTCATTTAAATCCTTTGCCCGATATGGCATGAAGCGGGAAACTCGAAGCTGAAAGGGGGAAGCTGAAAGAGAGGAAACGGAAGCGCAACGGGGAGGATGATATCAGACCTACTGATGCAGTACAAATTTCAAGAGCAAATATTTTAGCCCAAAAATCATGTGAATATGAAAAAGTTAATCATCATTTTATCGCCCGTAATTTTATTGGTTTATGTTTATTCCTGTGGCGAAAAAAAAGTCAATGAGCAAAAAGCCCTTTATGATAAGATAATGAGTGTGCATGATGAGATCATGCCTAAGATGGGTGATCTGATGCGTTATAAAAGACAGATAAGGGAGCGGTTGGAAGTGTTGACCAGGGACAGCATTGCCAATGCAGAAGAGATCGCAACGCTCCG
>WGED01000162.1 GCA_015492915.1 Cyclobacteriaceae bacterium | reverse complement strand
TTTTGAATAAAATTTGCCTGTCGCATCCGCCTGCGCCCCTTCATCACGCTTTACGGCCGGATAAATCAGCACTACCCTCCTGATCGCCACACCTTTCGCCCGCCGTGCATAGGTGGTATCGCCCGCCACAGGCATCAGGTTGCCCTCATACCAGCGTACCTGACCGCGGATGCCTTGAGTTTCGGATGATTTTTTTGACGTTGCACAACCGGCGTACATCAGAAGGCAAAACAAAATGGACGTTGAAAATAGTTTCGTTAATGACATTTTATGCGAATTAAATGACAAGCTGTCAGGATTTTATTGTCGAAGTTAGTGAATTTTCCGATGGAATGAATTTTGTCCGGTGGCTGGTAATTCAATATGTGAAATCAAAAATTCTATAATAATGCAGGAAAAAGGAACAATTTCGATCAGCACTGAAAACATATTCCCCATCATCAAAAAATTCCTCTATTCGGACCATGAGGTATTCTTGCGGGAACTGGTTTCGAATGCCGTGGACGCAACACAAAAACTGCAGCGTCTGGCATCTATCGGCGAGTTCAAAGGCGAGCTGCCCGATCAGAAGGTGGAAGTGAAAGTGGATAAAAAAGCCAAAACCATCACCATCAGCGACCATGGTATCGGCATGACCGCCGACGAGGTAAAGAAATACATCAACCAGATCGCCTTCTCCGGTGCTATGGATTTTATAGAAAAATACAAGGACAAAGGCGGAGAGTCGCAGATCATCGGTATGTTCGGGCTTGGGTTTTACTCTGCCTTCATGGTGGCCAAGAAAGTAGAGATCGTCACCAAATCCTATCAGGAAGGTGCAGAGGCCGTTAAATGGTCCTGCGACGGCAGTACGGAGTTTGAGATCACTTCGGCCAAACGGGATGAGATCGGAACCGATGTGATCGTGTATATTGACAAAGACAACAAGGAATTTCTCGAAGAATACAAAATCAGGGAGATTCTGAATAAATACTGCAAATTCCTGCCGGTACCCATTGTTTTCGGCGAGCGGGAAGAGACTGTGAAGGACGACAAGGGTGAACCCCTTAAAGACAAGGACGACAAACCTATCACCAAAAAGGTGCCCGACATCATCAACAACCCCAATCCGATATGGACTAAAAAGCCGGCGAAGTTAAATGATGAAGACTATCTGGCCTTTTACAAGGAATTGTATCCGATGTCGGAAGACCCGCTTTTCTGGATACACCTCAATGTCGATTATCCTTTCCATCTGACGGGTATTCTGTATTTCCCGAAAATAAAGAATGAGCTCGAGCTCAACAGAAACAAGATACAGCTCTATTCGAGACAAGTGTTTATCACCGACGAAGTGGACAATATCGTGCCCGAATTCCTGATGCTGCTGCACGGCGTCATCGACTCACCCGACATCCCGCTCAATGTGTCGAGGAGCTATCTGCAGTCCGACGCCAATGTGAAAAAGATCAACAACTATATCACTAAAAAGGTAGCCGAGAAGCTCGGGCAGTTGTTTAAGAAAGACCGTGAAGCATTTGAGAAAAAGTGGGAAAGCCTTAATCTTTTTGTGAAATACGGCATCATCACCGATGAGAAATTTTATGAGAAAGCAAAGGATTTTACCCTGCTCGAAAATGTGGACGGCAAGTTTTTCACTTTCGACGAATACAAGAAGCACATCGAAGCCAATCAGAAAGACAAAGACGGCAGTCTCGTTTTCATCTACTCCACCGATCCCGAAAAGCAGGACGCATTCATCCAGTCGGCCAAAACGAAGGGCTATGACGTCCTGAAACTCACCGGCCCGCTCGATAACCACTTCGTGAACACGATGGAGATGAAACTGGAAAAAACCCGGTGGAAGCGCGTTGACGCCGAAAGTGTGGACAAACTGGTGGAAAAGGACGAAAAACCGGAGAGCGTGCTCTCAAAAGATGATGAAGAAAAGGTGAAAAAATTGTTCGAGGAAGCCATCAATGACAAAAACTATACCGTGCAAGTAGAGCCGCTGTCGCCCGATGAGCTGCCGGTGGTGCTCACGATGCCCGAATTCATGCGCCGCATGAAAGATATGCAAAAACTGGGCGGCGGGTCACCCTACATGATGATGGGCGACCTTCCCGATCAGTTCAATGTTATCATCAACGCCAACCATCCGATGGTCGGTAAAATACTGAAAGAGAAGGATGAGAAGAAGCAGAAGGCGCTGGCTGTGGAGTCGTTTGAGTTGGCGTTGCTGTCGCAAAACCTGCTGACCGGCAACAGGCTCACGAACTTCATCAAACGGAGCATAGAATTGCTGAAGTAATAATAACAATATCGCTTAAAAATGGAAAATCCCGCCGGAGCGGGATTTTTTTTGCTCTTAATGAAATTTGCGTTTTCGAATCGAATTCTTATCGATAACGATCAAACTTTTTTCGAAACTTTCATTTCGTTCGATCAGTTCCAACAGTATTTCCGACAAATCCGATGGTGTGAAATCAACTAAACGGAAAAAAATCACTCCTGCTTCAGACTTTAGACCACTTTTAAAAATCAATGTGCCAAAATCACTATCCAATGTCAGAAGAGTCCTGTTTTCATCATTGACCATCTTCAATACTTTTCTGTCACTGGTTCCGGGGGCAATTTCCCGAATAGAGGTGATATCAATGTCATGTTCTCTCAGCAAAAAGATGCTTCGATCCGGGAAATTTTCATCTGCGGGAAACTTCATTATGCAGATTTATGCCTTGGTTCAACAAGCAAACCGTCTTTTATGCAATCATTCAAATATGAAAATACTGCCTGAATATCCTCACGGGAGATATTCGGGTAATTTTCAATAATATCCTCTTCTGACCAGCCGTTTGCCAGCCGCTCCAATATAAATTCCACAGTAATACGTGTACCCTTAATCACAGGCTTGCCCAACATGATTTCATTGTCCGATACTATTTTATCCTGCCATTTCATACAATTAATTTACGGTTTTCCATTTATTAACGAATTACGTTTCATTCAAAAAGATCATCCTCCCGCTCCAGCATCAGAATGGATGACTGCGGCACAATGTAGTATTTCTCATCTTCATAGTGCACCTCTATGGCGCCTTTCTGAAGAAAAATAGCCAGATCGCCTTCCTTGGCCTGCAATGGCACATATTTTACACTCTCATCACGCTCCTTCCACGGCTCATCGTCATCGACCGGCACGGGGATGGGATATCCCGGCCCGGTCTTGATCACATAGCCCGACTGAATTTGCTCACGCTCCTGCACGCCAGGCGGCAGATACAGCCCGCTTTTAGTACGGTCCTCACTTTTCTTGGGTTTTATCAGCACCCTGTCGCCGACAATGATCAGCTTTTTGAATTTTATATCCGGTGTCACTTCCATTCTCTTAGGTTCTCCTTATTGTTTGATACGTAAAATTACGATTTACTCTATTGTTAATGTAGTATTTTTGTAGAAGCTTTTCTCTGATGTTCTAAACTTTGCCGGATTTCAATTTTTTCATAAATTAACAATGCAGTATTCAAAATAGGATTTTTTAGCATGTCGTTGACCGAGATAATTTTTCTGATAGCAGCCATACTGGTGTTGATAGATATATTTTTTGCTTCAGATATTCCCACCCACATTGCCTATGTTCTGGTTACCATTAATATTATTAAGGAATATGATATTCCGTGGTTGTATAAAATACTTATGGGAC
>WGED01000161.1 GCA_015492915.1 Cyclobacteriaceae bacterium | reverse complement strand
GCCATGAAAAAATTGCCATTTTTCTATGGCTTTTTGCTCCCTGTTTTCGAAGCCGCTGTCATGAGCTGTTCCGATATTGGTGAAAATACCGATATCCGGCGCTATGACTTTTTGAAGATTTTTCATCTCTCCTGTTTTCGATATGCCCGCTTCAAAAATGGCCAGAGTGTGATTTCTCGCCATCTGCAGCACAGAAAGCGGGCCTCCTAACTGAGAGTTGTAGCTGCCCGGGCTTTTTATGATTTTATAGTGATCCTGAAGCATCTGGGCGAGCCATTCCTTCACGATGGTCTTTCCATTGGAACCCGTAATGCCAATGACAGGACAGGTGAATTGCCTGCGATGATAAGCAGCGATCTTTTGCAATGCCGATATGGCATTATCAACCAATAGAATATTGGATACTTCCATGATTTCTGGTGGAAGTTCAATCTTTTTTTCAATGATGAACTGCCTGACGCCCCGCTCAAAAACCCCTGCAATAAATGCATGGCCGTCATGGCGATGTCCGTCGATAGCCAGGAAAACCGCTGCCCGCGGGTTCACCAGTTTACGGCTGTCAGTAAGGAAATGCTCAATCCCGCCCGGATGGTTTTGAGCGAGTATTTTGCCACCGGCAATCTCAGCAGTCTGACTGAATGTGAACATTTCAGGAAAAATTGTTTACGGCCCCGCAGGCAGGCCATCAGTTTATCAATATGAAAATTAAACCATTGCCGTGGAATTAGAAAAAGAGAACCTGGGTTTTATGCTCTTAAAGTAAGAAAATTGTTCAAAGCCAACTATTATCATGACAATGAGATTCAAAATATATAAAATCACTGACTTACGGACTTTTTTAGTTAAATTTGCCTTCGCGTAAAAATCAAAGTCATTGAGAGCTTTATAAGGAAGTATATCCGGTGATGTCAAACATACAGCATGAGAATTACGTTAATTCATTGAAACCATTCGCCATGAAATTATTCAGAAATAATAAACTGTTTATAGCGCTCACTTTTTCAGGATTCATCCTGATCAGCAGTGCGTTGCCTTTGTATTCTTTTCCCCAACTCTCACAAAGCAGCATCCGGACAGAAAAGAGTGACAGCATAAAAACCGATTCGGAAAAAGAAAAGGTAATGATAACCAAACCGGAAGAAAAGAAAAACGAATACAAAAAGCCGGAGACCTCGACGAAAAAGATAGTTTATAACATCATCTTTTACCTGATCTCAACTTTCATCAAGGAAAACCCGCAGATCCTTCCGCGTTAGATCAAAGATAACAATGGGTTAATTAGCAAATTCCTTTAGTTCTTCCACCTTAATCTTTCCTTCATAAAGGCTGCGTGCTATGATAACCGCATAAAGCCCCATGTCTTTCAATCGCCTGATGTCATCAAGGTTGCGGACTCCTCCTCCTGCAGCAATATAAAGATCAGGGAATTGCTTTTTCAGCTTTTCATACAATTCAAAATTAGGTCCTACCAGAGCACTATCTCTGTCGAGGTCTGTTACTTTCACATATTTCAGGCCCCGTACATGGAAATAATGAATATGGTCGAACAGGTCGATATCAACCTTTTTCCGGATAGCTTTATACACCAGATTACCATCGGAAACATAAGTCATCAATGATAGCTTTTCGCGCCCGTATGAGATGATCCATGATGCAAAAAGCTCATTGTCGTTTACCGCTACACTAGACGCCGTAAAGTAGGTAGCACCATATTCCAACACTTTGTTTATGTCTCCATCAGTGCGAATCCCCCCCATAAAATCAACCTTAAGATTGGTATGCGCGGCTATAGTTTCGAGCGTATCCAGGTTGACCGGCCTTTCAGCCTTCAAACCATCAAGGTCAAGGAAATGAAGTACCTCAATACCATTGTCTTCAAAGAGCTTGCAGGCATCGACGATATTATAATCATATCTGATCTGATCAGCAAAATTTCCCTTTTTCAGCAACACGATCTTTCCCTCTGATACTGATATGGATGGTACGACTTTAAACATTGGCTTTGATTAAATAAATAAACTATTGAAAAAATATATAAGCAGAAAAACTCTGAACTCAAAATATTTTATAAGGATAATCAATTTATTGACAAAAGCTTAAATCCCCAAGTCATGCCATAGAAAAAGATACTATCACAGTAAATAATGATTGAATAATTATCGCAGAATACTAACTTTGCAGAGAATTAGCGGTGGAAGGTTCGAAGCCTTCCATTTTTTGTAACGGGGGTGTACAACATGCCCGAATTAAATTCTTTCAGACTATGGAAATTGTTAATAACAGGTACACGATCCAGGGCGTCGACCTGCTGAATGTCGTCGACGAGTTCGGCAGCCCGCTGTATGTCTATGATGCGGAAAAGATCGGCCAACAGATCGCCAATATGAAAGCTGCCTTTCCGGGTATGAATATGCGCATCAAGTACGCCTGCAAAGCCCTCACCAACCTTTCGATACTGAAATTGGTCCGTTCTCATGGCGCCGAGCTCGATACGGTTTCCATCCAGGAGGTAGAGCTGGGCCTCAAGGCCGGTTTTGCTCCTGAAGAGATCCTGTACACGCCGAATTGTGTGTCGTTTGTGGAAATCAAGGAGGCCGTTGAGCTTGGGGTGATGATCAATATTGACAATATTTCCATACTCGAGCAATTCGGCCATGAGTATCACGATACCGTGCCGGTATGCATCAGGCTGAATCCGCACATCATGGCAGGTGGAAACAAAAAAATATCGACAGGCCATGTAGATTCCAAATTCGGGATATCGGTCTTTCAGCTCCGGCACCTTCACAGGGTTGTCAAGAGCAACAACATCAAAGTCATAGGCCTGCACATGCATTCGGGATCCGATATTCTTGATGCCGAAGTATTTATCAGAGGTGCAGAAGTGCTTTTCGATGCGGCTATGGATTTTCCAGATCTGCAATTTATCGATTTTGGCAGTGGCTTTAAAGTTGCTTACCGCGAAGGCGATGTTACGACCGACATCAATGAACTGGGAGTGAAGTTGTCGGATGCTTTCAATGCTTTTTGCAAGGATTACGGTCGTGAACTCGAGATCTGGTTTGAACCCGGCAAATACATCGTGAGTGAGGCCGGCTATTTGCTCGTGCGTACCAATGTAGTGAAGACGACACCTGCCACGGTCTTTGCCGGTGTGGACTCAGGCCTCAATCATCTGATACGCCCCATGATGTACGACGCTTACCACGACATGGTCAACATCAGCAACATCAACGGCACAAGGCGCATTTATACCATCGTGGGGTACATCTGCGAAACAGATACCTTCGGTCTCGACCGCAAAATGAGCGAAATCCATGAAGGCGACATCATCGCCATCAAAAATGCCGGGGCCTATGGTTTTTCAATGGCTTCGAATTATAACTCACGCCTGCGCCCCGCCGAGGTGTTGATCCTCAACGGTGAAGCAAAGCTGATCAGAAAGCGGGAGACGCTGGATGACATCTTCAAAAACCAGGTGGAAATCGAT
>WGED01000160.1 GCA_015492915.1 Cyclobacteriaceae bacterium | reverse complement strand
GCGCCAACTGTTCGGCCGCCTTCTCTGATAGCAAATCGAAGACCCTTTTCCAAAGCAACTTTATTGATGAGCTGAACTTCGATTGTGACATTGTCACCAGGCATAACCATTTCTACGCCATCAGGAAGCTTAATCTCACCGGTAACATCTGTAGTTCTCAGATAGAATTGTGGTCTGTATTTATTGAAAAACGGTGTGTGTCGGCCACCTTCTTCTTTTGATAGTACGTAAACTTCAGCTTTGAAATGAGCGTGAGGAGTAACCGAACCAGGTTCGCAAATTACCATACCCCTTCTGATCTCATTTTTGTCAATACCTCTGAGAAGCAGACCAACATTGTCACCAGCTTCACCTCTGTCGAGTATCTTGCGGAACATCTCAACTCCGGTTACCGTTGATTTGAGGTTTTCGGCACCCATACCCAGGATATCAACAGGGTCACCTGTTTTGATCACACCTCTTTCAATTCTACCCGTTGCTACAGTACCACGACCTGTGATTGAAAATACATCTTCAACAGGCATGAGGAATGGTAGGTCTGTAAGACGAGTCGGGATTGGAATGTACTCATCAACAGCATCCATGAGTTCCACAACCTTTTCAACCCACTTTGGCTCACCGTTGAGTGCGCCAAGTGCTGATCCCTGGATTACAGGAACGTCATCACCCGGGAAGTCGTAAAAACTGAGAAGCTCCCTGATCTCCATCTCAACCAGCTCGAGCAATTCCTCATCATCAACAAGGTCAACTTTGTTCATAAATACAACCAACGCAGGCACACCTACCTGACGGGCAAGAAGAATGTGCTCCCTTGTCTGTGGCATCGGGCCGTCAGTAGCAGCTACTACTAAGATAGCGCCATCCATCTGAGCAGCACCAGTAACCATGTTTTTCACATAGTCAGCGTGGCCCGGACAGTCAACGTGAGCATAGTGCCTGTTGGCGGTTTGATATTCAACATGAGCGGTATTGATAGTAATACCTCTCTCTTTTTCTTCAGGTGCATTATCGATAGAATCGAATTCCCTAATTTCTGACAAACCCTGTTCTGCTAATACTTTTGTGATAGCAGCAGTCAATGTAGTTTTCCCGTGGTCAACGTGACCTATGGTACCGATATTAACATGCGGTTTTGAACGGTCAAAGGTTTCTTTAGCCATTTTTGATAACTCTCGGTTTAGTGAAAAATTTTATTTTAGTTAAATTATTAAATTCATCTTTGAGCCAACGACGGGATTTGAACCCGTGACCTCTTCCTTACCAAGGAAGCGCTCTACCCCTGAGCTACGTCGGCCTTGGTAATCCACGTCATATTGCCGGCACAAAAAAGAGCGGGAGACGAGGTTCGAACCCGCGACCTACAGCTTGGAAGGCTGTCGCTCTACCAACTGAGCTACTCCCGCAATGTGATCTCTGTTTTCGCATTCGAAAATATGACCAAATGTCATGTGGGGAGAGCAGGATTCGAACCTACGAAGGCTGAGCCAACAGATTTACAGTCTGCCCCGTTTGACCGCTTCGGTATCTCCCCATCAATGTCTTAAAGAACGTCCCTTCCTGAGGGCTCAATTGCACCTCGATTTTAAGGGAATGCAAAATTATATCCTTTTTTCTTATATTCAAATAATTAAAGAAAATTGTATTGCATTTATTTTGGGCATTTAGTCTTACCAGGCAACACTTTAATTCTACGTCTTTTTATTCATAATAAATCCTGATCCTCGGATCTTTTTCGGCTTCTTTTATTTCGTCAAGTATCTCCTGCACACCTTCATGATCATAAAACAATTGCAGCGACTGATATGCTGACAAACGATTATAAAATTGATTATGTTTCAATCCGATTTTCTTCAAAAGCTGAATACCATTCTCTTGCATTGGTCCGGGCGCATCAAGTAAATACATGCCAAAAAGTTTGATGAAGTACCATAGGTTGCTGCCGCTATATTGTTGAAGTTTACCCGCGAACCAGTCATAATCACTGTAGTCCTTTTTCTTAATATAATAGTCCGCGATAGCCGATGCAATAGAGAAATTTTTCTCCTTCCTGAATTTTGTCAGTATATCACGTGCATTTTCAGGGTCACATTGTAAATAAGCGTACAGTGCCGCGGCAGCTACTGAGTATGAGGAATCATTGAGATTGGTTTTATAAATATCCAGGTGCTTTGTCATATTTTTATCTGCCAGTACAGTGATAGCGCTGGCTTTTACAAGCGGATTCTGATCATTGAGTGCCATTGCAGCAATTTTTTGTTCAAATCCCTCATACAACGAGGTGGAATCTGAATCCATGAAATCAAGCGCATCTTGTCTGATAACCCAAAATGAATCTTCAAGCGCTCTACCAATAAAACTACCCATCAAAGAATCCCCGGGATTCGCCAGGAAGTAATCCATTGCACTGAGTCTCGCTCTCACGTTATCGGGATAATGATTAAACTGGAAGAGATACTCTCCGGAAGATTTTGGATGATCAATTTCCCCTATTAAAATATACTCGCTGTCCACAAGCACCAGATCCGGATCTTCTACACTTTCTATTACAAACTCGTGATAAGGCTGGTCGATCTCCATGAGATATTGTTCCATTTTCCCATCCCGCCAGACATCAAGCACTAACTGAAGGTTAAAAACAGGATACTGATTTAAATCCTGGGTCTGCCGGACTTTGATAACATAATCACCCGTTTCTTCATTGATGCCCTCTTCTATTTTCAATTCGGGATGACCCGCAGACAAAAACCACTGATCGAAAAACCAGTTGAGGTCTTCTCCTACGACATGTTCAAAAGCGAGGCGCAAATCATGAATCTCTGCTTTTCCATATTCATGAGATTTAAGGTATAATTTCAGGGATTTGAAAAAGGCACTGTCTCCCACATAATTTCTTAGTGCATGCAGCACCAACCCTCCTTTATTATAAGAATGATGATCGAACATATCATCAGGATTCTTATAATAAAATCTGATCAACTTTTCCTGCTTGGTGGCAGCTTCTACCAGATACTCGTCCAACTCCTCATAAAGATGATAGTCCGCTTCATCCTTCCCTTTCTTGTAATCTATCCATAAATATTCTCCATAAGTGGCAAAAGATTCATTCAATGGAAGATTAGCCCAGGACTCACAGGTCACCAGATCACCAAACCACTGATGAAACAATTCATGTGCTATAATACCATCCCAGTCATAATCAATCAATTCACGCGCATCGACGTTCAAGTCTTCCATGAAAACGGAAGCCGTTGTGTTTTCCATCGCTCCAGTCACAAAATCCCTGACTATTATCTGGCTGTATTTGTCCCATGGAAATGGATAGTTGAGAATACGAGAGTAGAAACCAATCATTTCGGGAGTATTGCCGAATATATCATCCGCATATTCCCGGTAAGCCGGTTCTACATAATAACTCACGTCCATCTCGCCCCAGCTATCCCTGACAATTGAGAAATCACCGACTGCCAGCATAAATAAATACGGAGCATGGGGTTTATCCATTCGCCAGTAATCAGTCCTCGTACCATCGCCATTGTCCCGGGAATAGACCAGTTTGCCATTCGAAAGTGTTTCAAAATGATCCTCAACGGTGATAAACATTTCCTGGGTGGATTTTTGGTTGGGCTCATCGATGGTCGGGAACCATTTGGAATTTGAATTGGTCTCACCCTGCGTCCATATCTGCCGTGGTTTGCCAGGCTCATCCCCCAAAGGATTAATGAAATATAATCCCTTCTTGTCATTCTCAACCCACATATCCCGCACTGAATCTCCATCATTTGGTTTGGCAATATATTCGATCACAATATTCAATTTTTCTCCATTGGCATATTCCCGTCCTAAATCTATACTTATCTTTTTGCCATTATACTGGTAATTCAACCGCCTCAGGGAATCTCCCTCCATCATTTTGATGTAATGAATATCAAAGTCTTTGGCATCCAGTTTTAATTCAGATTGTTCGTAAAAGTACGGCTCGACAATCAGAAGCGCTTTACCATTGACCCATTGCTTGTCCCAGTCAAAGCTCAGCTCCAACTTAGTGTGATGCAACCGGAAATGGCGTGTTGCTTCTCCATGATATTCCAATAACCGTACATTCTTTTCTGCTTGTTGATCCTCAACAGTATCAGATACAATTTGTGCAAAGGCGGCTTCCGGAATGTCACCGACCTGTTTTTGCTGCACTTTACAGGAATACACTCCCAGAAGTATTATCAATCCAATCGTAAAAAATAAATTCCTCTTCATTATTGTCGATCAAAATTTTAAATCACAAAAAAACGACAAATTACCTTATATTTGGCGTTATCTACCAAGATATATTTATGACCAAGGTTATTATCAACGAAACCCGCGAGTTAATCATTGAAAAGACACAGGAAGGTTGGCTCGTGGACGGCAAATTATTTTCACCTGATATACAAAGCCTCGGCCGTAATCGATATCACATCATATCAAACCACAAATCCTTCATTGCTGTTATAGAAAAGTTTGATTATGTCAATAAAACACTCGCAGTCAGAATCAACGAACACTTATATAATATTATTCTCCAGGATGAGACGGATTTACTTGCTGAAAAGCTGGGTATAAAGAAACAGTCTGCCTTGAAGCAAGATACTTTGTCGGCACCGATGCCGGGACTTATTGTCGATGTACTGGTAAGCGAGGGACAGACAGTGGAAAACAGTACGCCGCTGGTCATACTAAAAGCCATGAAAATGGAGAATATTTTAAAGGCCGGCTACAGAGCAGTGGTCAAAAAGATATTTGTTAAGGAAAATGAGAAGATTGAAAAAGGAGCAAAAATAATTTTATTTGGAGCTGCCGAAACAGGTTAAAATGAATTGCGTGATTTTCATGAAATTTTATCAATTTTTATAACTCTCTGTGTGCAGGACGGGTAAATGAGGCGCTGGAATGAACATTAATTATATGTTGAATTTTTCGCGTTAATCTTCTGTACAATATTATATTTGCCTAATTAAAACTTTCACATTAATGAAATATAAGCGCATACTGCTTAAACTCAGTGGCGAGGCGCTGATGGGTGACAAGAAATTCGGTATCGATTCGTTACGGCTTCAGCAATACACTGATGAGATAAAAAAGGTAAAAGAGACGGGGGTGGAGCTGGCCATAGTCATTGGCGGCGGGAACATTTTCAGAGGAGTACAAACGGACAATTCCGTCATCGACCGCGTACAGGGAGATTATATGGGCATGCTGGCCACTGTCATCAATGCCATGGCACTTCAGAGTGCACTGGAAGGAGCAGGGCTTTTTACACGACTAATGTCGGCTATCAAGATCGAGCAAGTCTGCGAGCAGTTTATACGCCGCCGGGCTGTAAGACACCTCGAAAAAGGCCGGATTGTCATATTTGGTGCCGGCACGGGCAACCCCTATTTCACAACTGATTCGGCTGCAAGCCTGCGCGCTGTTGAAATAGAGGCTGATGTGGTCCTTAAAGGCACAAGGGTTGATGGTGTTTATACCGCAGACCCGGAAAAAGACCCCGAGGCTACGAGGTTCTCCTCCCTGACCTATGAAAAAGCGATGCAAAAAGGGTTTAAAATCATGGATATGACGGCATTCACGCTTTGCAGGGAGAACAACCTGCCAATCATAGTTTTTGATATGAACAAGCCGGGAAATCTATATAAGATCATCAAAGGAGAAGATATCGGAACTTTAGTTCATTAAGTAAATAACACCACTATGGAAGAACTCGAATATTATATAGAAGAAGCACGAGATCACATGGAGAAATCCCTTCACCATGTATCGAATGCCCTCGCCAAGATACGGGCGGGCAGGGCTCACCCCAATATGCTGGACGGTTTGCTGGTTGAATATTACGGTAACCCGACACCCATCAACCAGGTGGCTACTGTCAATACGCCCGATGCCCGGACACTGGCTATCAAGCCCTGGGAAAAAAGCATGATAACGGAAATCGAAAAGGCCATCATCAACAGTGATCTTGGTTTGAACCCGCAAAATGACGGCGAAATGATCAGGCTTAACATTCCGCCTCTGACAGAAGAGCGAAGGATTGCCCTCGTAAAACAGGCTAAAAATGAAGCTGAGCATGGCCGTGTGAGTGTACGCAATGTGCGAAAAGAAGCCAATGATCATATCAAAAAGTTACTCAAGGAGCATGTGTCTGAAGACGAGGTGAAAAAAGCGGAGAGAAAAATCCAGGAACTCACCGATGAGTTTGTGAAAAAAATAGATGAATTGCTCGCGAAGAAAGAAGAGGAGATCATGACTGTCTGACCTCTCAAGAGAGATCACAAATACAGCTTTCTGTCAAAAATATACTGCGCCGTTTTTTCCGGGACGAGATACTTAATCGATCTGTTCTCCCTGATACACCTGCGAACAAACGTTGCTGAAATATCAAGTAATGGTGCATCAACAAACTGTACGTTGGGATGTGCCATCAATTCGCTCGTTGGGGCACCGGGCCGGGGATACACGATCAGGCCAAATTCTTCAATGATTTTTTGACTATTTTTCCACCTTGGCAATATGGCAAGGTTGTCGCCACCGATGATGAGCCTGAATTGATGTGTCGGGTGTTTTGCTCTGAGATAGGTCAGCGTGTCAATCGTGTAACTCGGACGGGGCATCCTGAACTCAATGTCAGACACTCTGAAATTGAAATTATCCTCAATTGCCAGCCTTACCATATCATACCGATCCTGCTCATTGAGAAGATTCTTGTTTTTTTTCAAAGGATTCTGAGGTGAAACCACAAACCATATTTCATTGAGGTTTGCAAGCTCAAGTACGGCCTGGGCAATGATGAGGTGGCCGATATGTATCGGGTTGAATGAGCCGAAATATAGTCCTGTTTTCATGAAAGGCACTATTCTGTATTATTCATTTAAAGCCCGTAACTTACAAAACAAAGAATTGATTGCCAGGCATTTTCGACCGAAACCTCAGGCTTATCTCCCGGATTTCAGAAATTCCCTCACCATTTCCTCGGCCTGCTTCAGTGTTTCTTCCAGCACATCCGAAACGAGAATTTTATCAAAATCTTTGGCAAACCCCATTTCATAGGCAGCTTTTTCAAGCCTTTTGCGGATTTGTTCTTCAGGTTCGGTATTTCGATGACGCAGCCGCTCTTCCAGCACCTTCATCTCTTTTACTTTTACGAAAACCGCCAGTGCTTTTTCTTTAAAATATTCTTTGAGCTTCAACCCTCCTTTTACATCCACATCAAATAATACATGTTTTCCCATGCTCCATAAGCGGTCGATTTCAGATTTGAGTGTGCCGTAATAGATACCGTCATACACTTCTTCCCATTCTACAAAATCTCCTTTGGCTATTTTAGCCCTGAATTCATCAACTGTTAGAAAATAATAATCGCTGCCGTCGATTTCTCGCTCTTTGCGTCTGGGACGTGTGGTGGCGGATATTGAAAAGGCGAGATTGTCAAAAGTCCTGAGGAGGTGTTTTACAATGGTTGTTTTGCCCGAGCCGGATGGCGCGGAAAAAATAATCGCTTTGCCATTGACCATACATCAGGAAGTTTTAATGATTGAGGTTTTGATTTTTTCTACCACATCAATCGGTACGCGTTTACGGTCGAGCTTGGTCTGGAGCAGGTTTTTAATTGCCACCTCCTGTTCGCAATATTGCTTGCATTTACAATTAGTACATTGCGCCACAATGCTCTCATACAGCATTTTTTCCTCCTCATTTGCCTGTCCGTCGATGATTTTCTGAAGCAGGTCTCTTCTCGCGTCGTAGTTGTCGCATCCGGGCTCCCCGCATTGATTGATAATGCAACACTCCAAATAATTCTTAAAACTGTCCTCAGCCATAAATAAAACTATTTATATCCCATTTCTTTTGCATACACCTTCAGTTTTTCCCGCAGGAGGTTCCGTGCCCTGTGCAGCCTGGACCTCACAGTGCCTATGGGGATGTCGAGTATTTTTGACATTTCCTCATAAGTAAATCCTTCAATATCGCACAATATGATCACAATTCTGAAATCCACCGCCAAAGCATTGAGTGCATTGGACACTTCGTCGCCGATCATATCCTGCAATACATCGACCCTGAGATCAGGGGTTATCACTTCATTAACATCATCAGAGTTATAATAAGTTTCCACATCCTGATAATCTATCATGGACGGCTCCTTATTTTTTTTGCGAAACTCATTAATGAAGCTGTTTTTCAGAATCCTGAACAGCCAGGCTTTGGCATTTGTGCCTTCCTGAAATGAATTTATAAATTTAAAGGCTTTATAAAAAGTATCCTGTATCAGGTCTTTTGCGCTATCCTCATCATTGGTGATCCGATAAGCAAAGTTGTACATCGCATCGATGTGAGGGAGGAACTCATTTTCGAATATGCGATATTTCTGCTCTTCGGAATACGAAGCCTTTACCTCTTCCATAAAAAATTTGTTGAATGTACGAAAATACCGAATTTGAGCTTAATTATCCAATCCGGTCAACTTTATTCAACAAACGACGGTGAATCTTCAACACTTGCGGTATCACTAATGTTTTATCGTCATTGATAACAACGAATTGTGACCTGGCAATTTTCGTGTTTTCATCCAACTGGCTGGCTATGATTTTCCTGATATCCTCTTCAGTGCGGTGCGGATCACGTCTCATCACTCTTGCAACCCTGATCTCTTCGGGAGCCGTGACAGTGATGAGCATATCGAGTTGTTTGTAAGAGCCGGACTCGACAAGCAGAGCAGCCTCTTTGATCACGTAAGGGCTGGTTTCATGAGAATCATACCATTTTTCAAAGTCTTTTTCTACGGCAGGGTGCACAATGCTGTTGAGTTTGTTTAGTTTTTCCCTGTCGTTAAAAACCTCTTTGGCAAGGTATGTCCTGTTTAATGCCCTGTCTTTTGTGTAAGCCTCAGGTCCAAATACGTTTTTAATCGCCGCTACAGTCACCTCATCTTCTGTCATCAGGGTCCTGGCCCGCAGGTCGGCGTCGTAGACAGGTATATTGAGAACCCTGAAAATCTCACATACGATGGATTTGCCCGAACCTATCCCGCCGGTAATGCCGATTTTCAAAGGCTTACTCCTCAGCATATATCACTTTTACTCTTTTTTCTTCAAGGGACAGATCTTTGATATATTCCGGCACGTCCATGATTTCTATGGAAATAGTAGAATCGGCAGAACGTATGTTGCTCAAATCAGCAATGATGAGGACATCTTCCAAATTGAGATTATTTTTCTGACTTCTTGGAATTTTAAACGTGGCCGGAACGCTATTGCTCTCAAGAAAAATAGTGGAATCGTAAGGGAAATTGACCTGTTGTATATCCAGTTCTTGCTGTATTTCTATAAATTCCTCTACCTCAAAACTGACGTGGATCACTTCGGGAATCTTCTTTATTATTGAAGGTGAAAACAGATCCAGGCTCAGTTCTTCATCATAAGACTTACTTATGTTTCGTTCGGGAAGTGAAACAAGAAAAATGTCCGGCAATTTCTGAACAAAAGACACTGGCCCATGAAAAGTGACGGAATCCGGCTCAACAATTATCTCAGAGGTGATATAATAATTCTTTTTCAGGCTTATGCTGGTCGAATCAAGTTCTATCCGCAACCGCCGGTCCATATATGGTTCAATTTTAAAAAAGATCGTATCTACTGCTATATAGTTTATGTTGATATCCTGAAGCTGCGACGAAAATACCGGCAAAAGATTGGCCGCCGTCATAAATTGGGTCTGGGCAGGATTTTCAGGGTTAATGATTATAGGCCTGGTCTTTAGAGAAATGGTATTTTTCAGTAATTGCCAGCCGCCACCTGTCACATTCACGGGGATTTTTGACGGGGGATCTTTCACTGCCACCAGGCTGTCATGGTTATACACCAATTTGATAGGGTAATCAATTCTGGTGGTATATACTTTATTCAAAGCATTGAAAAACCAAAAAGTAGATGCTGTGAAAAAACATAAAAAAATTACTTTCCAGTTAGCACCTCTTAAGGGGGCCAGAAATTGGACAATCCTGTCTGCTATTTTCCTGGCATCAACCAATTATTTTACTTTTTGTTCTCCATAAATTTTTTACTCGCATCGAGCGAGACAGACGATTTTTCGATCGTCAATTTCGTTCCTCTGTCGACTTCAAGCTGCACGATTTCCCCTTCGATGGCCATGATCTTGCCGTGAATTCCCCCGAGTGTGACTACTTTATCTCCTTTCTTTAATCCCTCTAAAAATCTTTTCTGCTCTTTTTGTTTTTTCTGTTGAGGCCTGATCATGAAGAAGTAAAAGATTAGAATGATGCCCCCTATCAGTATTAGGTTACCCGTCATAGCGCCACCTGAGCCGGCAGCTTGTAAAATTATTCCAGTCATGATTTTTCTATTATTGTCATTTGGTTTTATTCGCCGGAATCACATTGCCGGTTATTTTCAGCCTTGTCAGTTCAGGCTTTGTGTTTGCGCTTATCGTCACATACTTGGTCTGATGATTGGGCTTGTTACGAGTATTAAACCGCACCTTGATTTCACCCGATTCACCAACTCCGATCGGATCCTTAGGCCATTCAGGCACTGTACATCCGCAGGTAGCTGTGGCCTTATTGATGATTAACGGAAAATCGCCGGTATTCTTAAATTTGAACGTATATTCTACAATATCTCCTTCGTTTACTGTTCCGAAATCATATTCGGTTTGCTCAAATGCCATCACCGGACGCTTTGCGTCAGACTCTCCGTTGGTACTTGATGCAGATGCAACACCGGCCATTCTCTCCAGTGCAGCCACTCTCTTTTCAAGACTCTTTATATTATTTTCAAGTTTTTTGTTCGTGCAGGAATACATGTTCCCTGCTATAAAAATTATTAATAATATGCCAATACGAAATTTCATCTCTCAAATAATTAGTTGTTACTTTTTTTAATCTGACCGATCAGTTCATCAACATCTTCCAGGAGCTTTTCTGCTTTTTCCTTGGCATCACTGATCACTTTGTTTCCTCTTTGTTTGGCCTGGCTCGATTCGGTGCCCTCTTCTTCAACCAGCCCGTTGATGAGTTCTTCGAGTTCATTCTTATACTTATCGAT
>WGED01000159.1 GCA_015492915.1 Cyclobacteriaceae bacterium | reverse complement strand
CTTTATTCAGTTTTTCCTGTTTTTCCTGAAGTTTTTCAACATCCGATGATTTTTGCAGCGATTCGTTTGCTGTTTTTTCCTGCTCATCCTGTAATTCTTTGGCTCTCTGAACATTTTCATTGAGTTTCATCTCGAATTTCATTTTTTTGAAAAGCTCCAGAGTACGCTCAAGTTCCTTTTCAAAGTTTTCTTCCTTAAACTGTAACTTGTCCAGAACGTCTTTTATGTCATTGAGAGATTTTTGTTCTTCAAGCAATTTTTCAAGTTCTTCAAATAACTTTTTCGTTTCCGGATCAAGGAGTTCATCCATCAGTTTTTGTAATTGCTCAATTTTCTCTTTCAATTCCGGACTTAACCCTTTGTCAAACCGTTCACGTTTTTCGGCATCCGATTTATATTGTTCCTGAAGCTCTTTGATGGCTTTATCGAGCGCCTCTTTTTGTTTGATGATGTCTTCAATTTGCTTTTGGTCCTGCCATGAAAGTTCTTTTTTTCCTTTCAGCTTGTCATTGAGTTGTTTGAGCTCTTTATTAAATTCTTTAGCCTTATCAACAGTGTTATCTAATTGATTTTCAGACTTTTCCGTTGAAATTTTGAGTTCTTCTCTCAGTTCTTCATCAGTCGGAACCATAAAAACAAAGCGGGCTGTGTTGGTTGCTTTTTTACCGTTAATGGCGTCGTTATCTTTAATCTGCAGAAAATATTCAATTTCTTCACCGTTTGTTAGCTCGAAATCATCCAAGTTCCAATGATAATAAAAAGACTGACTCTCTTTGGAAGGATCAAATTTGATGGCGTGTTTGATGAACGGAGTTTCATTCTGTACTCTGTTTTTTAGTTTGCGGTAGAATAAGTTTAATTCGGTAATACCGTAATCATCGGAAATATTGCCACCGAAAATTAAATATTGATATAATACTGTGTCTCGGAGTTGGTCCAATGAGATTTTAGGGTATTCATCCGGTATCACATTGATGGTATATTGAATAGCCTCTTTGTTGTTACTATATTCATTTTTTAGAATTATGCTGTATTTTGTTGTTTTGAGGAGTGGTTTTTCCAACTCAAATAACTGATTATCAATATTTTGAGTTGAGATCGCTTCATTATCTCCATCAAATAAAAATTGCATTTCGCGCGTGTCGGTTGTATTGATGTGCCATGTTGCTTTTGTGCCTGCCGGCACCTCGAAGCTACCGATGTTATCGAGGTTTTCCGGTTTTTTATTGATATACCCGGGATATTGCAATGAAACGGAGAAGTCAATGATGTTTGGTCTGTTTACAACTTTAATAGTGTGATTTTCAAAAGAAAACCCAGCTGCCTCAAAGTGAAAAACAACAGACTCCTGAACTTTTTCAAACGTATGGGAAAAACGGCGATCATCCCTTTTTTGCAGCTTGATTTTTCTGTTTGATGTGACCAGATAGGCATTATCGGGGATTTCCTCTCCGCTTAAGTTTACTTCAAGAACAAAATCCTCATTTCTGAAAGCCAATAAGTCTTTATTCTGAATTTCAAATTTGAATGGAGCAACCAGCAGGTATTCTTTTTTAAAATGAACGATCCTTTTGGCGGGTTCCGTGATAACAGAAGGTGAAATTATCCAGATAGCGGCTACCAGCACAAAAGGAATGATCAGGAATTTTATGTACTTCAGGTTTTCCTTCAGATCGATACTCTCTTCAAAATGAACAGCGTTCATTTGCTGTGAGCGTTGTTTTACCGAGGCAATGAGTAATCTGTTTTGCGCATCAAGATTATTGAGCTGGACAAGATTCAATAATTTGTCCTTTATTTCAGGAATGGTGTCGCCTATGATTCGGGCTGCGTCTTCATCACTTATCTGTTGGTTCCTGAAAAGCAATTTGATCAAATGAACCAGTAACCATTTATAAAGCACGAAGGCGGAAATAGCAAGGTATCCGAAAAACAACAGCGCCCTGGTCGGGGAACTCGAATGAAAAATGTATTCGATAAAATTGAAAAAAAGAAATACAGAAAAAAGTACTGTGAGAATGTAAATAGAACCCTTGAGGATCAGGTTGACATAAAACCTGCGCTTATATCGATATAATCTCTGACTTATATCTGTGTTCAACTTTTCTCCTATAATGTTTGTGCTTCTTCAAAATATACTCTGCCAAGATCGCGGTATTGCATTGGATTGTTTGGAAAATTTTTCACGTATGATTTTATCAACCTGTACCCTTCATCATACCAAAGTACGATCACCGGTGCATCCTCCATTAATTGATTTTCTGCCTTTTTAAAATAACTGTTGGCTTCTTCTATTGTTTTCGCTTTTAAAGCCATTTCATAATACGCATCAAACTGTTTATTTATATAACGGGCAACATTGGGGTATGATGTTTCATCTAACGAATTCGGAACGTCCTTAGATGTAAAAATCCATAAAAAATTCTCAGGGCTTGGGAAATCAGCAACCCAGGCGGCCCTCAGAATATTATAATCACCCCGGTAACTCTTTTCCAATAACTGCGCAAATGGCAATATCTGCAGCTCAACATCAACATTTAAATGATCTTTGAGCTGTTTTTGTATTTCAACTGCCACGTTGGTATTCCTGGCTCCCTCGGCATTCAACAGGAATTGTAACTTCGGAAATCCCTTTCCGGAAGGATAACCGGCTTTGGACATATAATACCTTGCGGAATCGATATTGAGAGAATAACCTCTTATGGATTCTATGGGATAATTGGAAAAAACCGGAGGCGTAATGCCATGATTACCGGGAGCATAACCCTCTCCATTGAGAACGAAGTCCAGAATTTTCGTGCGGTCAATGGCGAAGTTAAATGCTTTGCGCACATTTTTGTTTTTAAATACACCTTTTTGGTTGTTCAGGGTCAGAAACTGGGTCATCATTTCAGGTGATCTCTGCAGTTGAAACTGGCTGTACTCGCCATTTGCCCCGGGCATGGTTTCTTCAAGAATTTCAATGATGTATTCCGTCGGAAGTCTGTAGATCATATCGAGATTGCCTTTTCTGAATTCGAACAACTCCGTCTTTTTATCCTTTATGAACTGGATGCTCACGGCATCGAGATAAGGCAACTGATTGCCCGAATCATCTTTCAGGTAATAATTGGGGTTTCGTTTGAGAATGATGGAGATATCTTCTTCCACATCATTGATATCCAGAGTAAAAGGGCCGGTACCCACTGCATTGATGCGCATATCCAAGCCGTATTTTTCCTCTGCTTCTCTGGGGTAGATAAAGCATGCGGGCCTGGCCAGGTTGACGGTAAACAGGGAATTCGGCTTTAGGAGTTCAAGCCGGATAGTATAATCATCGATTACTTTAATACCCTCCACAGGAAAATCAGGAGTTTTGTTCCCGCTGCTGGCGGCATAATAATTATCAGCCCCCTTAAGCAAACCCTGGAAAATGGAGAAATGCTGATTGTTTATGCTCTTGGTGCATAATTTTGTGAAACAATACTCGACATCTCGCGCAGTCATCTCCCTGCCCTTACCACCGGCGAAGCATGGATTGTCATGAAAAAGAACCCCTTTTTTCAGATGGAAAGTATAAACGGTTCCCGTCTCATCGACTTCATAATCATCGACCAGCCCTTTGACCACACCCAATGTCTGGGGATCAAATTTGAATAATCCTTCATAAATCTGTGAAGCAACGCGGTAAGAATAAGCATCTGTGATATTGTGCGGAAATAGATTTTTGATGTATTCGGATTCGTTGATTCTGAAAACTCCTCCATAAAACTTCCCGCCTTCTGCCTGGCGCAGTCCACCGGACATTTTTTCCGAATTCTTTTTGGAGCCGCAGGAAAAGGTAAATAAAACTGTAAATATGAAAATAAATGAAAAATCAATAATTCTATTCATGACTGATCAGATGGTGAGTGTGAATAAATTACAGGGTTAAATATATCTAATTTTAAGTAATTATTTAAGGGATAAATTCTTGATATTTTACAATTTCATAAAATAAAAGCAATATTTGATGCCTATTTTAATTATTAATGCCAAAAAGTCATATTTATTTGATATTCATAACAATTCATGCCCATATTTCTTTCTCAAAATATTCGAGCACATGAATTTTGAGCAATTTTTCCTGTTCTAAAATATCAAAATGTGGCAATTTCTTTTTGAGTTTCCAGTGAGGCCATCCTGCTTCATCGAGTCCCTCCAGTTCATAGAATCCTGAATAGCTCAACACTTTGCAGATGGCGATATGGATAAGGT
>WGED01000158.1 GCA_015492915.1 Cyclobacteriaceae bacterium | reverse complement strand
GGCATGAGGCGCCTAACCCTTGCGAAGGCTTGCAGCCTTCGCAAGGCTCTGAAGTTTTAGCAGGGTGGTTCGGCAAGGAGCAGGTCTCCGGCATCTCAAAAAGACAGCGGCTCTCCGGTTCGGTTCAGGATTCGCAGCGGGCAAAGGTGGGGGCAGAAGGGAAAGCTAAGGGCTGTCCGTATATGTTACTAAAGATACACAGAAAAATAAAAGATACAAGGCGATTTCGGCCTGGGAAGCCAGTCAGTCCAAGCCAGCGACTTCGCAGGCAGCTGCGTTGTAGAAAATCAACCCATATGATCTGAGGCAAAACAGAAGAACCCAAGCTACTAATGTGAGCGAACTTTAGCTTGTTTGTTTTTTGTAGAGTCTGCTTTTGATTGGACATGCCGAGTAATGAAATATCCTGCAGTTCCACCAATGATCGCACCGGTAATGGCTATCTTTCCGGCGCCGGGGCGGAAACCGGGAATACCTCCACCAGGCGGAACATACCCGGAATCTTTATCTCGAAAAATTTCTGCGATAACCAGGGCGCCTATGGCCCCAGCAATTGTAAATGCAAAAACTGCCCCTTTGTTGTTTTTTTTCGATGAAGACAATGAATCCGATTCATCAACATATCTTTCAGCAAGCAACCGTTCACGATTGTTTTTTTTATGAACAGATTGATTCCTTTTTGACGTGATAACGTATTGCGCTAACAGATCATGTTGCACAGAAAAAAACATTGTCATACAAATAAAGATTATGACCCTCATGATCACCTCACTGATTATAATTATCATAGCCGTCCGGCTCAGAACCAAGACATGAGAAGGCTCACAGCCTTCGCAAGGGTCTGAAGTTTTAGAGTCTGCCGGCATCCTGCGCTGGGATCATGCATTCGGAAAAATAGTAATCGATCTCCAGTTGGTCGCCATACCAGGTCGTAACTTTCATCGCAACGGATATTCCCGAAAGCGGGTTGCCATCCTGGTCCCGGACTTGAAGAAAAGTTAGTTAACGATAAAACGTGAGCTTAAAATTCTCATCGGTGACGTGCTGTGACACGCTCAACAGCAACGGTAGCGCCGATTTGTAGCACGGGAACGAGGAGGAACCACGACTCATCAGCGTTTAATCGATCCATTATCATCAACCCACCCCCTGCCATTGCAAGCGAAGTGAGAAAAACGAAGCCAAGCTTTCCACGACGCTTGTTACCATAATGAACCCCCAATGGCAAAACCAGAGCTTCTCCTATACTTGCGCCCAAAAGAAATCTGCCAATGGCTCCAAACCCGCAATCGCTGCAATTCTCTGCACTTGCAACGCCAAGCATGCCACCACCGAAGAAGCCTACAGTCCCCCCTAAAATACCTCCCCAAATGGGTTTTAATATGGAAACCTATTCCTGCTGACCGCTTTCCATCAAATGCTGACGAAATGGTAATTTAGACCGTTCGAGTTGTAATACGGCAGATACTGTTTTTTGTACACGGACTGGATGTTTGCCTCCGATCATTCCATTTAATTGAAATCGAGGTTGAATATTTTCAAAATCAATAGTCATGTTTTCTTGAGCGATTGATTGTGACATATCCATCACGCTGAAAACAAACACCAGAAAGTAAACAGAAATCCTCAATCCAAGAAATGAATCCTTGTCCATTACGATGACTCCTCAATTTTTGACGGTATTGAATCTGAACTATCAACCAACTTGCTCTGCCTCAGCGGGAAATGGACACAGCATTTTTACACGATCTTGTTCAGAATCCAAATCCAGGAGGCCTGTCATGTCCCGAAAACGCTAAGCCCGGAACAAAAAATTAACATTTTGCGCCAATTATTAGAGACCAAATGCCGCTGTCTGAGCGGTGTGACCCCATTGTGTCACACCGCTGATCATACGAATGCTCATGCAGCACCGGTTTGAATTTTCCGGCCAGTTGCAGTTCAAGATTATCGTCGATTGAATCCCCGTCCGGGTCCCAAACAATCTTAAAATACGGATAAATATACGCCACCGTCGTCGTGTAGGTATCGGAAGATTCGAGTATCGTGTAGTCTGGTTCATCGATAAAAGCTTGCATTTCCACCAGTCCTTCCGAGAATTCCGCCGGGATGAGGCAGCTCAAAACTACCGTGCCCTGCGCGTTTGTTGCGCCGAGTTTGGTGCAATAATAATAGTCGGGGTTGAGCTCGTCGCCGTACCAGGTGGTGATTATTTATTTCTATTTCCTTTAGGTTCAAGGCTTAAACCAGCAGACAAAAGCAAACCAGATGTGAAAGGATGTATATCGCGTTCATGGAAAAGCAAAAGGTTATAATGAGCTCTGGTTTCAATAGCAAAATCTCTGAAAATAGGGATTAAAAATACAATTCCAGCCCTAAAGCTCCATTTCCATGAAAGGTACGATGGCTCGTTTGTAGCACTCAGGGGGTCCACATATCCGTGGGATAGAGCTGAAGGACCTGTTGCGATATCTATAATTGGAATGAACATATCGGTATTTGACAATTTTCTCTGGTACTTTAAAAATAGTGACCACATAAGATATTCTCGCCGGAATCGCTCAATTTCTTCTGGTGTAGTATTTTGAGGGATACTATAAACCTTATTTATTTCCATCGATATGCCCCAACGGGATTTGTTTTTACCTTTGAGAAACCTTCTGTTAAAAATGCCAAATTCAAATACTTGCTTTTTATCAATTGTAACCCGGGTAATTGAGGAAATGACATTCAAGCTTGTTCCGGAATACCAGCCGATATTGGCATCAACCGCCTGCGCATGCAAATAAGTGAAATCGGTATCAATAAGAAAACACAACATCATTCCGGAAAGGATTATAAACTTCCTCATGTACTGCCTCAGAGGGAAATGGACACGGCATTTTTACACGATCTTGTTAAGACCCCAAATCCAGGCTGCCAGCCATATCCCGAAAACACCGGCACCAGGCATAGCCTCTGTGAGATCACCTGAAAAAAAGTATAATTCAAAGAAAAGCGCGACAGCCAGTATTAGCTGCTTATGCAGACCGAAAAATAACGGGCCAGGACAGATTTCATTATTCACACGACCCGCCGAGAAGTAGAAGAGATAAGCAGGCACGGTGGAACGGGCAGCTATGGGGAAAGCGGGAAAAGGGATGAATACGTCCCTAACCAGTCGCATTCGGGTCTCCTGTTTTTTTCATGATCCCTGCTCGGCATCAGGGATGGCTGCCATCCGTATGGCATAGGCATGAGG
>WGED01000157.1 GCA_015492915.1 Cyclobacteriaceae bacterium | reverse complement strand
TAACAAGGACGTTAAACGTTAAAAGGTTTAATCCCTCTGACATCGTCATTTCACCCGATCACCAAATAACTTTCTGGAATGACACCGAAAAAACCAAAACAGATTTAATTTCAAACTTTCCAAAAGAAGCAGACGGCATAAAAAATTTTTTCGATTATTTCAATTTCAGCGCATCTTCGAATCAGATTGAGGTAGTCCGGCTAAAGAATAAAACCTTCGATTCATTCCTGAAATCCTTCTTCACTGATGAAAAGTTGATTAACGTGATATCCTTTCCAATTTTTGGCAACGGGGGGTTACCTCCTTTTTTGATGCATGCATTTACCGGAACAAGAATTTTTGGTGAGTTTTTAATTGACGGAGGGTATTATCCTGAAGGTGGCATGCAGAGACTACCCGATGCCTTAGCCGATTTCATAAGCACCAATACGGGAAAAATAATCTATAAAAAGCTTGTTACAGGCATTCTTCATAAGAACAGGTCTGTAATCGGAGTTACGTTAGCCGACAGCGAGATATTTAATTCCAAGTATGTTATTTCAGCCTGTGATGCTATCCAGACTTTCAAAACCCTTCTAGGGGAAAAAATTGTCGGCAAACGCCTCCTTAAAAAACTGGCTACCATGATACCTTCTACATCAACTTTTATCCTTTACCTTGGAATAGACAAGCCTTTTAAGGGGCTTCCCGCGTCGGGGACTAACATTTGGTATTTGCCATATTATGATCTGGGGAAAATGCATATGTATACAAACCTGTGCGATTTTTCAAAAGCAGGAGGATACATGCTCAGAGTGTCTCACGACAAAAAAACAATACTTGCATTCTTTCATGCACCATTTAAAACAAGAGCATTCTGGAGGACAAACAAGAAAAGGTTAGCTCAAGATTTCGTATCAAGGATTGAACAAATTATTCCAAACCTCAAAAAACACATTGTATATTTAGATGCAGCAACTCCTCAGACATTACACAGGTACACTTTGAATTATAAAGGAGCCGACTATGGTTGGGCTCCCCTGCTTACGCAGTTGTTTGATCCGGATTTGAGTTTGAATAATCTGCTCAGAGGTTTTTATTTGACAGGACACTGGACAGCTCAGACTCATGGAATCCCGGGAGTTGCATACTTGGGATATAACACGGCAAAACTTATTTTAAAACGCGAGCAGATTGCTATCTAAGCTTTCTATATCAGTTCTATCGAGGAGTACCAATAAAAATGAAAATACAGTCGGTAGCCGGCAATCATGACACCATAGAAAAGTCAGCTTTTATTAATGAAAGAATCAACAAGCTGGTACAGTTCTGGTTTGGTGTGGCTACTTTTTTCGGTGGCTTCTTTTTTATTGTCCTGTCAGCACTGGACTATATAAGCACACCGGAAAATTTCTCTCGTTTCATTAAATATAGACTTTTAGGGGCATTTTTATTTTCAATGATTTTCGTCCTGAACCGCAAAAAAGTCAACAAAAGATATCAGTTATCTCTGCTTTATACTGCTGTTATTGTTTCAGCATTGATTATTGAGTATATGATCCTTTATTTCGGCGGACATGCATCACCTTACTATGCAGGTTTTTTTATTCTTATTATGGTTGTTGTTGGATTTATTCCTATGGAACTAAAACATTCCATATATCTATCCACCATTGCCTTCTTATTGTATACAATACCTATTTTTATCTTTGACAAAAAACTCGACCCTAAAGTTTTCTTCATACCAAACTCCTTTTTGTTGGCCACATTTACAATAGCAAATGTCTGGAGATACCTAAGCCAGAAGAGCCTCATAAACGAGCTCAGTCTCCAATACGACCTCGACAAAGAGAAAAACAAGCTGAAAAAGTATTCTCAGCACCTCGAAGAAGTGGTCGAGGAGCGGACACGTGACTTGAGGCAATCCGAGGCGATGCTCAAGACACTCTTTGAGAACGCCAACGACGGCATAGTTATCATCGATGACAGAGGGGTCGTCGTGGACGTGAACCAGCGGGCCTGCGAGATGTACGGCATGGAGAAGGAGGACTTCATCGGGACCGAGATCGAACGTCTCGGTCCCGACACGGACAAGAACAGGATACTCTGGCGCGAACGCCTCGAACGCCTCCTGAACGGGGAGCCCCTCCTGTTCG
>WGED01000156.1 GCA_015492915.1 Cyclobacteriaceae bacterium | reverse complement strand
GCTTTGTGGCTGCCGAACATAAAAAAGCTGAGAAAGGCATGATCAATATTCAGAAAAGGCTGAAAAAGGCCATTGAGCAAAAGGAAGCGACGAAAATAAAACAGCTCGAGTCGGTAATGGAAAAACTGTTTCCTGAAGGCAACCTGCAGGAGCGTCATGACAATTTCCTGAATTTTTACATTAATAATCCATTGCTGATCAGTGAATTACATGATGCGCTCGATCCTTATAAACTAAAATTCAATATCCTGACGGAAGATGCATAAGCGGGATCTCAGAAAACAATTTTTGCAAAAGCGACTGGAATTGTCGCCTGGCGCGGTAGCGGTGATGAACGATAAAATTGCCGGTTTTTTCATGGAATTGATCGACCGGCATCCGTCCATGAAAACCGTGCATATTTTTCTGCCCATCGCATCAATGGGCGAGGTGGACACCTGGCCGGTCATCCACAGGCTGTGGCAAAAAGGCCTCCGCGTGGCCGTGCCCGTGGCCGACCATGAAAAAATCGCCCTTTCTTCATGGCTGCTCACCCCTCAAACCAAACTGCACGAAGGCCGATGGGGGGTGCCCGAGCCTGAAAAATCGGTCAGAATTCATGACAATGAGATCGACATGGTGGTGTTGCCACTACTGGCTTTTGACCGGCGAGGTTATCGCGTGGGCTACGGCAAAGGCTATTACGACAATTTTCTCCGTTTGCTCCACCATGATCCGCTGAAGGCAGGACTGAGTTTCTGGCCTCCTGTCGAAAAGATCGATGATGTCCATGAGAAAGATGTGAAAATGGACTACTGCATTACGCCGGAGGGTATTATCTCCTTTTGACCACGAATTGACACGAACGGGATTCGCGCTCCTTTCTGACCTTAACATATTAAGGTAAAAAATCATCATTTTCTCATGCGCATTTCTTCGGAGGAGAATCGCAACATTTATAAATTTCCGTAAATTGATATTTTATTATTTGCTCATGAACAAAAGCACAAAGTACCTGCTCGTTTCGCTGGCTACCTTCATCGCCGGTTATTTTTATCTCAGATTCGCTTATCAGAGCACAGGAGATGTCCCTTTCGCGCAGGAGATCGTCCTCATCATCCTCGGCACCATCGTCACCATCTCCATCACCGCAGCGCTGCTGAACAAACAAAGCGAGGTGGAGCTGGAGAAAGAACAGCGCGTAAAGATCTTCGACCGCAAATCGGACCTCTATTTCGAGTTGATCAATTTTATTGAAAGCGTCATCCGCAAAAGCGAAATAAAAGATGAGGATATTATCACACTCGAATTCCTGACGCACAAAATCTCCATCATCGCCAACCCTGAAGTGCTCAGTGAATATTCAAACTTCATACAAATTTTCAAGAAGACATCCCTCGATCACAAAATCAACAAGCTGGAATCGGATGAGCTATCATACAGCCTGGCCACGCTCTGCGGAAAGATCAGATACGACCTCCTCACCAAAGACAAGCAATCGAAACTGGAGGTGCAGCACATGATCAAAAGCAATATCGAGAAAATCTGATGCTGCCGGCGGGATGGCTCGTCAAGATTTTCTGACAGCACGCACCATTTCATTTTTACCCGGCGGGCCGGAGAGTTTTTCCACTTCAAAACCGAGGCTCACCAAATCCCGTTTTAGTTGCCCCCTGGCAGAATAGGTGACGAAAATGCCGCCATTCTCAAGCAAGCCATGAATTTTCTGCAATATTTTCATGTCCCACATCTCAGGTTGTTTGGAAGGGGCAAAGGCATCGAAATAGCATATATCAAATTTTTCCGGCGTCTCATAGTCCTGTGCTCTGTCCCGGATCTTTGTGAGCATAAAAACGGGCAAAATCTCATGAGGATGCTCCCATGGCGCTTCATGGATTTTCTGAAAAATTTCATGCGCATTTCTTTCTCCGACAATCTCCGGATAATTGAGTCCGCTCCATTCCTCTCGCTCCAGCGGAAAAGTTTCGATAGTTGTGTAGCGTATGGAAATCTGATGATTCTGAGCGTATTGCGCGGAGAGGAGGGCGTTAAGCCCTGTGCCAAAACCCACCTCAAAAATGCGGGCCTGATCAGCGGCATGAAAATTAACCAAATATTCAAGCCCGGTCCTGATAAAGACATGCTTTGACTCCTGCACAGCACCGTGGGTAGAGTGGTAGGTTTCGCCTAGCTCCGGCACAAACAGTGTGTGCGACCCATCTTCGGTAACGATGATTTCCCGTTCAGGCATCTTTGGAAATGAGAATCGTAGCGTAAGCCGAAACGCCCTCTTCACGCCCGACAAACCCGAGCTGTTCCGTGGTGGTCGCCTTAATAGAGATATCCTCTTCCGGGATATCCAGCACGCCCGCCAGCGTTGTTTTCATCTCCGGGATCAGGGGTTTGATCTTAGGTTGTTGCAGGCAAACCGTCGAATCAATGTTTTCGATCTTCCACCCTGCCGAACGTATAAGATCATGGGTTTTTTCCAATAATATTTTACTGTCGACACCCTTGTATTGCGGGTCTTTGTCAGAAAAATGATACCCGATATCACGCATATTGGCTGCGCCGAGCATAGCATCGCAGATCACATGAATGAGCACATCGGCATCGGAATGCCCGACAGCGCCTTTGGAATGCGAGACGCGTATGCCCCCGAGCCGGAATTCCTCTCCTTCCGCCAGCCGATGCACATCGTATCCAAAGCCAACCCTGATCTTCATGGTTTTGATTTTTGGCAAATATCGCCAAAAAGTCATGAATTACAGCCATTTTTATAGTGGAATTAAACCGGTAGGGTGTGGTGTATGATAAAAGAATTACCTGCGTCAAGCTTCCCCCTTCGTGCTTCCCGCTTTTACCTTCTTACTTCACCCCTTTTTCTTCTTCGGCAGGGTACCGAATACATAATCCCACAACGGCGAGGATACCCCGAATGCCACATCCGGATCTTTGTAGTGATGGATTGCATGGTGCACCCACAATGTCTTGAAGATGTTTTTCGGCGGTCGATATGCGTGGACAATATAATGGACGAAAAGATAACCCGCATAGCCGAACAGAAAGCCCGGCGTAAAGGCGAATGCGTAATCGCCCATCAACAATCTGAAAACGCCCAGGAACAAAAAAGCGATCAGAATGATCATGATCGGCGGCATAGCGAGACGCGACTTGTCCTTCGGGTATTCATGATGCAAACCGTGCATGTTGTACTGTATCCAGCCCTTTACTTTGTTGGTGGGCAGCATATGATACAGGTGTTTGTGCATCAGATACTCAAATAGTGTCCAGCTCAGTATCCCGACAGGCACAAGCATCGCATAAGTCTCCAAAGTCACGAAAGTATGCTGTGCGCCCCAGTAAAGAAACCCGAAACCGAACAGCACCAGCATGGTGATGGGAATGGCTGCATGTGTAGTAGTTAGTTTATCGAGTACGGGATTGTCAAACATCTTGCCCCGCACGCTATTCTTAGGCTGGATCTGGTTAATAGGCTTGTAGTCCATGGTGTCAAGTTTGGTTCATGTAAAATTAATGAAATCTCATTAAACAAAAGGAGAAACGGTCAGACGGTAGCCTCGGAATGCATATTGCTTAGAATCTCCTCATAAAACTGTTCGTACATTGGCAATATCTTGCTCATTTCAAAATCCTTCGCCCTCGACAAGGCATTCTTCTTGAATGTGGGCAGATTCTTATCATCGAGAATCTCCATGGCTTTGTCCACCATACAATCGATATCACCAACATTACACAAAAACCCCGAAAATCCATCGATATTCAGTTCAGGCAATCCCCCCGCATTGGACGACAACACAGGCACTTCGCATGCCATGGCCTCCAGCGCGGCGAGGCCGAAACTCTCTTTCTCCGATGGCATGATAAACAGATCCGCGACCGACAGCACCTCTTCCACCATTTCCAGCTTACCCAGGAAGCGTATGTCGTCACAATCATTGCACTCACGGCACATGTTTTCGACTTTTGCCCGCTCCGGACCGTCACCTACGAGCAGCAGCTTTACAGGCATCTTTTCGCGCAATTTTTTAAAGACATGCACTACATCTTCCACCCGCTTCACTTTTCTGAAATTGGATGTGTGGATGATGAGTTTTTCGCCGTTAGGACAGATGGCGGTTTTGAAATGTTCCTTTTTCAGTTTTTTAAATCGCTCCAGGTCGATAAAATTCGGTATGACCCTGATATCTTTTTCAATCTCAAAATGTGCATATGTATCTTCTTTCAGATTCTCCGACACAGCCGTCACGCCATCAGATTGATTGATGCTGAATGTGACCACCGGTTCAAAAGAGGGATCCTTGCCGACAAGCGTGATGTCAGTGCCGTGCAGGGTAGTGATCAGAGGTATCTCGATACCATGATATTTCAGTATTTGCTTGGCCATATATCCTGCCGAGGCATGTGGAATGGCATAGTGAACATGCAGCAAATCGAGTTTTTCATATTTCACTACATCCACCATCTTGCTGGCAAGGGCTGTTTCGTAAGGTGCGTATTGAAACAACGGATATGAAAGGATATCCACCTCATGGTAGTACAGGTTTTCATTAAAGAAATCAAGCCTTGTCGGCTGGGAATAAGTGATAAAATGGACCTTATGTCCTTTTTTCCCCAATGCCAGGCCGAGCTCTGTGGCCACCACACCGCTACCGCCAAAGGTGGGGTAGCAAATCATACCTATTTTCATAAGTTTTATTTCGTTTTTAATTGTTTGTTATTTGGTTTTCCTATTGCGAAAAGACGGAAATATTTTTAAATGGGAATCGATCAATTATGAATTTTCTCATAATTCCACATCGCCTCATAGACTATATCGTGAATCCTTTCCCGGATGTTGAAGTCAATCAGCTTTTTATTTTCCGCGTCAGGGAAAATCCTGTTTGATAGAAACACAAAAACGATGTGAAATGTTGGGTCGGCCCATGCAATTGTTCCTGTAAATCCGCGATGACCGAAAGATTTGAAAGAAGAATATCGCGATGCGGGGTTGTATTCCTCCTCTTTTTCAGGCTTGTCCCACCCCAGCCCACGTCTGTTATTTTCGAATTGCCGTGTGGTGAATTTCTCAATAGTCTCTTTTTCAAGAAATTTTCTGCCACCATACCATCCGTCCTGCAACTGCATTTCCATGATTTTCGCAATATCATGAGCATTGCTGAATAAACCGGCGTGGCCCGACACACCGCCACGCATGGCTGCGATCTGATCGTGCACCGTACCCCACACGAGCGCATGCCTGAATTCCGTATCCCTTTCGGTCGGTGCAATTCGCTGCATGGGGAATTTACATAATGGATTATAAGTCATGGTGCTTACACCAAGTGGTTTGTAAAACACCGAATCAACATACACATCGAGCGGGATACCCGAAATACGCTCCACCAGCATCTGGAGCAGGTAAAAGCCCAGATCGCTATATTTATATCCATATGACTCGTTCTTATTTTTTCTGAGCAGCCTGGTCTCTACGGTCCAGTGCCAGAGTGAATCCTTCAGTTGCTCGGTCGCAAACATGCCGGGCGCCACGGTGTTGGAATAACGACCGGTCGGATGGTCATTGTAATACTGAATGATCTGAGCATTATCCTCAATCGTATTTCGCCAGAAGGGATAAAAAGGCTTCAGTCCTGATTGATGCGCCAGCACATCGCGGATATGCAGAGAGGCTTTGTTAGTGCCCTCCAACTCCGGAAGATAGGCGCCCATCGTGGAGTCAAGCGCTATCAGTCCCTGTTCGTACAGCTTCATGATTGCCTGCGTGGTCGCCGCTATCTTTGTTATTGATGCCAGGTCATAAATGGTCCTTGTGTCTACAGGCATCAGACTGTCGTAAGTGTAATAGCCGTATCCCTTTTCCATAACAATGGAGCCATTTCTGGCAATCAGTACCTGACAACCGGGTGTCGCATACTCTTTGATCGCCTCCTCGATAACTTCATCGATCTTTTTCAGTGTATGCGAATCCATCCCCTGCATTTCAGGTGTGCTGTACGATAACCGTTGCACAACTTTATTTACCGGCAGGGCACCGAAAACCATTTGTGCAGCTAATTGCTGCGTCATGGCATTGTCTTCATGAGCTAAAATCTTTTGCCTGAACCCTGCAAACTCTTCGCGATTGATCTCCGGCCCGAGAAATACGATCACCATGCCGGTGGCACGATTCAGCCTTTTCAGAAATTCCATGGCATCGCCATCGAGCGACAACAATCCGGTGGTATGTAATCCGACAATAACCAGGTCAAAAGCCGACAGTTGATCGAACAGCATATTGAGCTCCCACGGATCAAACGACACATCGGGCAACTGAAAATGAACAAAAGGCGCATATTTTTCCAGTGTCTCCTGGAAAATCCTTGTGGACGAAAAACCGAGGCTCAGCGATGCAAAATGAATGGTATCCTGCCAGGGGAAAGGCATGAGATTTTGGCTATTTTCTTCCATTTTCATAGCACGGGCATAGGCGAGATAGCTCTGCGTCTGTACCCCGGGATCACCGAGCAGCAAGGGTATATGCTCCTGATAAATCTGCTTCCGGTTTTTAACAGCCGTATCCGATTTTAGCCGCAGAATCTTCTTCGTCTTCTCTTTAATCTCTCCCTGCCGCAGATAGTGACTCCTTAGACCTGACATGAGGGCGTTGAAAGCTATATCCGGATGCTCCGTGATCACCTTGTCGGCGCCGGCTTTGACGAGCGCTTCTATGATATCACGGTCATTTTTCCAATGGGGATCAGCCTTGACGGCTTTGACATCCGCAGCGATGATCCCTTCAAACTGAAGGTGTTTCCAGAACAACGGATTCATGATTTTTTTATAAAAATAACCGGCTTCCCGGGTTGGAAAAGCCGGAACGGCTTTGATCGTGATGACAGCGGAAGGATTATTGATATGGCTCCATGAATCAAGAAAACTTTTTGTCGCCTCCTGCAATTGACTCGCCGAAAGCGTCTGATAAGCTTTTGGAGAAAAAGGAAAACCATCAGCTAGATCAAAATAAAAAGCCGTATTCGCGGCAATCTTATTCTGAGAATATAATTCCGGGGCAGCAAACAGCATATTCTTCCCATCGGATAATGCGGCCTGCAGACGCACTTTGTCTTTGCTAAAACGGATGCTGAGCAGATCATTATTAACACCCTGAAATCCCAATTGCCTGTTGCGGGTGGCGAGTGCTTCAATCATGGATTTCAGGCTATTTTTATTCTCTGTGGCAAGCACGGTGGGAACAGAGGGCACGGGAATGGGTGAATCGAAAGGCATGTCAAGAGAAGCGGGATTTTCAACGGTGACAAATACCGGAATTCTCATGGCAGAGTCCAGCCTGTTGATCAGTATCACCGCCGCCTCAATTTCGCCTCCGCTGATGGTGATCGAGCCGACCTGATATCCCTTTATCTCCTCTTCAAGTTGAGTTATATTTTCAAAGGTCGGCTTGATACGATAATCTATGAGCTGACCTACGCGCCCGGCAATAGTAAGCTTTTGATAAAGGCTATCGACAGGATGCGTAGTATATGGCAGAGAAGGCACTTCGGCCAAGGCAGGCAGCCAATAACATAAACCCCATAACACAAGCCATATTTTTTTCACACCTTTGTTATTTTTTGCACACCAGTTAATTGCATGAAAAATGAACTATTTTCCCCTGATCTGAACCGTCACACCCGCAGGAGGGATTATACGCAATTTTAAATAATTTATTTATTACTCGCGACTCCGTCAGCATCAAACTGCGATTTGTTATAAACACAATTTTAAATTTACTTTGTAGTCAGAGAATCTCAAATTTATGAAATTTCCATCTCTTTCTAAGATACCGCGCCACAAAAGGTTCAATTTTGAACCCAGGTACTACGATCCTGTCAAGGAGGATATTAAAAACAGAACCGAGAGGATCAGGGAAGAGCTGAAACACGAATCGATCCGTTCGCATCGTGAGCACATCAAAAACGCTTTTGCCAGAAGGGAACGAAGCAACATCGCTACTAATTTCATGCAGTTGCTCCTTATACTTATCCTGCTGAGCACCTTTGCTGGATGGTTGATGTACGGCAATGTGGCGCTTTATATATTTCTGGTCATATTTCCCCTGTATATTTTGTTAAGGGCAAGCAGGTTTTTCCGCTAATCACATTCCATGTCTGACGTTATTCAATTACTCCCCGAGTCCATCGCCAACCAGATTGCAGCCGGCGAGGTGGTGCAGCGTCCTGCCTCAGTGGTCAAGGAACTCATGGAAAATGCTATCGATGCGAAAGCCACGGAAATCACCCTCGTCGTAAAGGACGCCGGAAAGAGCCTGATACAGGTGGTTGACAACGGCACGGGCATGACCGAGACAGACGCCCGCATGAGTTTTGAGCGCCACGCGACGAGCAAGATACGTTCGTCCGAAGACCTGTTTGCCATCAGGACGATGGGGTTTAGGGGTGAGGCGCTTGCCTCCATTGCTGCGGTGGCCCGGGTGGAAATGAGGACCAGGACCGAAGACGACGAGGTAGGAACTTCCATCATCATCGAGGGCTCCGAGGTAAAGAGCCAGAGCAATGTGTCGTGCAAAAAGGGCACGGCCATCCTGGTGAAGAACCTGTTTTTCAATGTGCCTGCACGGCGGAATTTCCTCAAAGGCAATCCCGTGGAACTGCGGCATATCATGGAAGAATTTCACCGTCTGGCACTGTCGCATCCGCAGATCGCCTTCAGAATGTATCAGAACGACATAGAGGTGTACAACCTCAGGCCGGGTAAGCTCAGCCACCGCATCGTCGGGCTGTTCGGAAAAAACTACCGCGAGAAGCTTGTGCCCTGCAATGAGGACACCGATGAACTGAAACTGAAAGGATACATCGGCAAAGCGGATTTTGTGAAAAAATCACGGGGAGAGCAGTTTTTCTTTATCAACAACCGGTATATCAGAAGCCCCTACCTCCACCATGCTGTTGTGTCCGCCTATGAAGGACTGATCCCGGAGGGTACATTTCCGTTTTTCGTGCTCTTCGTAGAGATCGACCCGAAACATATTGATGTCAATGTGCATCCCACCAAAACGGAGATCAAGTTCGACGATGAGCGCACGGTTTACACGCTGATCAAGACCTCGGTGAAAAAGACCCTCGGTAGTTTTAATATCACCCCATCGATTGATTTTGGCGTCGATGCCAATTTCGGACGCACAGAGTTGCCGTCATCACGAACCTCCGGCATGACAAAAGCCGACCGGGACTACGCACAATTCAAGGACTTCGACCGGCTGGAGGGTAACCGCCGGAAGTGGGAAGACTTGTATGCAAGTGCGTTGGAGAATGAGACTATCGAGGCAGAGGTAAAAAAAGAAATGGCCGCCAAAGGCACACCGCTCTCCCTCACGCTCGACAGCGATGTGAACAAAGTAGAAACCGGCAATGAAATACGAATAGACAGTGCCAGCCGGCATATTTTCCAGGTTTTTTTGTCTTACATCGCCACGCCGGTCAAATCGGGTCTGATGCTTATTGACCAGCAGGCAGCGCTCATGCGCATTTATTATGAACAATATGTGGAAATGCTCGAAAAACAACAAGGCGGCTCACAGCAGTTGCTCTTTCCGGAAACCCTCGAGTTGAATCCTTCCGATATCACATTGGTGACAGAGCTAGAAAAAGAGATCAAAAGACTGGGCTTCGCCTTTGAATATTTCGGCAAAAATGCCATCGTGATCAACGGTATCCCCTCGCTGATCGCTTCCGAATCGGGCAGTGAGGTATTCAGGGGATTGCTGGAAGACTACAAACGGAATTTCCTGGAACTCAAGGACCAACGGAGAGAAAACCTGGCGCGCTCCATGTCGCTTAACTCAGGCATCCGCAAAGGGAAAAAACTGAGCGCTGATGAGATGAAGAGTATTATAGACCGGCTCTTTGCCTGTAAAAATCCCAATTATTCGCCAAATGGCAGAAGGATTTATTTTATATTGGGCGCTGAAAAAATCGAAGAATTATTTAACAGAAAATTATAATGTTCCCAAGACTTACGCCTGTCGTTAAAAACCTTCTCCTTATCAATATCCTGATATTTTTCGCGGATTTTGCCTTTTTCAATATGGGACTGAGTCATTGGCTGGGACTGCGTTACGTGCTGGCAGAGACATTCATACCTATTCAGTTCGTCACCTATATGTTTTTACATGGCAGCATGATACACCTGTTCAGCAATATGTTCGCCCTGTTTATCTTCGGGCCGTTGTTGGAGCAGTTCTGGGGGCCGAAGCGATTTCTCATATTTTACATGGTATGCGGCATTGGATCGGGTGTCCTGTACAGTGCGACCAATTTTGTCGAGCTCCGCAAAATGCAAAATGAGACCAATGATTACCTTACTGCACCGGCGCCAGAAAAATTCAGCGATTACATAGCCGAGCACGGCACTATCGGACAGATGAACGGCCGGTACTTGAACCTGTATTCGATGGCCGCTTCCATAGAAGACGGTTTGTACAAACATCCCAACGACTATGAATTGGTAGCAGAGAGCAAGAAAGTCGTGCTGGCTGTTTATGACTTTATTTCCAACAAGCCGATGGTCGGGGCCTCCGGGGCAATATTCGGCATCCTTATGGCCTTCGGTATGCTATTCCCCAACACAGTGCTCATGTTGCTGTTTCCGCCTATTCCCATCAAGGCAAAATATTTCGTAACCTTTTACGGTCTCTTTGAGTTATATGCAGGGTTGCAGAGAGACCCCGGCGACAATGTGGCGCACTTCGCCCATATCGGCGGCATGCTCGTGGCTTTTATCCTGTTGCGCATCTGGAGAAAAGACACGCGCAGGTTTTATTGACCAAATGACAAAGTAAAGAGGAGAAGCATAAGATGTATTCAATTTTCGATGATTTTAAAAATGCCTGGAACAAGCCCAACAACGGGTTGGCGCAGCTTATAATCATCAACATCGCTGTATTTGTGGTGCTGGGCATCCTGGCCGTATTCAGCAGTATTTTCGGTGTTGATCAGGTTTTTCACTTTGCCTATAAACAATTCACCATCCCGGCAGCAATAGGCGAATTTATTATGAGGCCCTGGACGATCGTCACCTATTCTTTCGCGCACAGCTTCCGCAACTTATGGCATATCATCATGAATATGCTGGTGCTGTACTGGTTTGGCAGGGTGTTCGTCGATTTCTTCGGTTCACAAAAGTTAATCAATCTTTATATCCTTGGCGCCATTGCCGGGGGCGTCACCTATCTCGCAGTGTATAATCTCGTGCCGTATTACCAGGACAGGATCGGGATGTTCGACGGCATGGTTGGCGCCTCTGCAGCCGTCTTTGCAATATCCGTAGCGACGGCCACTTATTTCCCTGATTATAAATTTTTTCTCTTATTCATCGGCCCTGTCAAGATCAAATACCTTGTAGGAGCCTATATCTTTTTCTCCTTCCTCGGCAGCGTCGGCGCCAATGCCGGCGGCAATATCGCCCATCTCGGCGGAGCACTGATGGGCTTTATTTATGCCAAACAACTCGCCAAGGGCCGGGAGATGGGCGTATGGGTTTTCAGGGTGATGGAATTTGTCAAAAGCTTTTTTGTCAGAAAGCCGAAGATCAAAGTCAGCCACAAAAAAACATCCCGCAAAACAACCAAAACCTCATCCCGAAGCACAGCTTCATCTGCTTCTACCGTTTCCCAGGAAGAAATCGACAGGATCCTTGACAAGATCGCTGAAAAGGGTTACGACAGCCTCACCAAAGAGGAAAAAGAAAAACTCTTTAACGCGAGTAATAAGTAATCGCCAGCTCATTACTAGCGCGAGACTTCCTGCCGGGCCTGTGTGCCAGCGTGTCTCGGGCTCACTTGCTACACGAAATTACTGGCGCAAGACTTCAGGCCGGCGCTATGTACAGGCAGGTCTTGTGCCTGATCAAAACCAACCATGAAAAATCAATAAATTCTCATGGTGGTAGCACGAGTCTGCAGTCCAACATCCGCCGCCAAGACCCGCGCCAGTGACAGTTTATTAGCGAGATTTTCATAGTACTGCAAACACTTTCAGAGTTGCGGTGTTTTTTTTAACTGTGCCGGGCTTAGAGGATAAATTTCGTGTTCATAGAAAAAGCCCGTAATTTTGCAGGTCAAAAAAACGGATTTGGTAAAGATCGGAAATATTGAACTGGGAGAATTTCCCCTGCTGCTCGCACCGATGGAAGATGTGAGCGATCCTCCCTTCCGTGCCGTTTGCAAGGAAAATGGTGCAGAT
>WGED01000155.1 GCA_015492915.1 Cyclobacteriaceae bacterium | reverse complement strand
TATATTTTCAAATACAAAGATACTCTGTATTTGATAATTTGACAATTTTATTTTTCTTTTCTTTAAATGGTGCACAACATCCCGATAAACGAAATTTCGTTTATCGGGAATATATGTTATACAAAAATTTCGTTTATTGCGAAATATATCCTGAAACATATGAAAAAGCAAGAAATTATCGACCGGTTTGAAAAACAACTGATGATTGAGCATTATTCGAAGCAAACAATCAGAAGTTACACATCTTCGCTAAAGCTCTTTCTCGAATATGTACAAAAACTGAAAACTGATAAGATCGGGGAAAAGGAAATTCAGAATTATTTACACCACTGCGCCGAAAATAAAAATTATTCCTTTTCGGCCATGAAGCATACTATTGCTTCAATAAGATATTTATATGAGAAGGTTCTGAGAAAGCCTGTTCCAAGCGCCCTTGAAATCGATTTGAGAAAACCTTACAAATTGCCGTTGGTGTTGTCGAAAGAGGAGATACAGCGAATAATAAAGGTGACGGAAAATCTGAAACACAAGACAATGTTGTTGCTGATATATTCTTCCGGTTTACGACTGGGCGAACTGTTGAATCTGAAACCGGGAGACATCGATCATGAAAGGATGAAAATACATGTCCGGGAGGGCAAAGGAAAAAAGGACCGTTATGTCATGCTTTCACGAAAAGCCGGTGAATTGTTGCATAGATATTATGAAGTTTACAAACCTTCGGACTACGTTTTTGAGGGACAAAAAGGCGGTATGTACAGTCCTAAGAGTGTTCAGACCCTGTTCAAGGCAGCTTTGAAAAGGGCCGGGATTAAAAAAAAGGCGACAGTTCATACCCTAAGGCATAGTTTTGCGACACACTTGCTTGACGAGGGTACCGATATACGCTACATTCAGGAATTACTGGGGCACAAAAGGCTGGAGACCACTCAGATATACACACATGTCACTTCTTATTCCATAAACAAAATCACCAGTCCGGCCGATGATCTGGAAGTGTGATTATTCCCATGAAAAATCACCGATTTTCCATAGATAGCTTTATGCAGGGGGCTTGCTGTGCCGCAGGCTGTCGGCCACGGCGATCACGTCATTCCACACTCTGAAAAGATTTTTGTAGCAGATCTTCCCGATATCTTCTTCGCTGTATCCTCTCTTGAGCAGTTCTTCGATGACCGTGGGGTATTTTGATACATCTTCAAGGCCGATGGGCAGGTTGTTCACGCCGTCGAAGTCGGAGCCGAAGCCCACATGGTCGATGCCCGCGATGTTTACGATGCGGTCGATGTGGTCGGCGACAAGCGCCACATCGCCCATGATCTCCGGCAGGCTCTTGAGCGAGTCGATCTTTGCTTTCAGCACCGGGTCATTGGGATCGGCGCCGGCATTGATCCGGTCGTAGATCTTGCTCAGCTCCACATTGCCTTTGGAGGTGATAAAGGCGGACCCGAAATTGACCATGATAATGCCGTTATGATCGCCGATCAGCTTGATCATCTCGTCGGACACATTGCGCTCGAAGCCCGGTGTGAAATGCCTGCACGACGAGTGTGAGGCGATGACCGGCGCTTTCGAATGGCGCACCGACTGGTAAAAGGCGCTGTCGGACACATGCGATACATCCACCATAATGCCCAGCTCGTTCATCCGCTCGATCACTTTGTAGCCGAAGGGGCTCAGCCCGCCGTTGGTATAGCGCTGGTCGTATGAAGAATCGCTGATGTGGTTGTCTTTGGAATGGCAGAGGGTGATGTAGCGGATGCCCTTGTCGAACAGCAGGTTGAGGTTGTCGAGCTTGCCTTCCACAGGCGAACCGTTTTCCATGCCCATGGGCAGCGATATGAGATTTTTGGCAAAATTCGCTTCGATATCCTGCGGGGTCACCGCCAGGGCGAACTTGTCGGGATGGTCGGCAGCCAGCTTTTCCACCATGGCGATCAGCTTGAGGGCGAGGTCGAGGGCGCCGTTGTTCTCCTTTGCAGCGGGGATGTATATCGACATAAAGGGTGCGTCGAGGCCCCCTTTTTTGGCACGTACATAATCGAAATGACCGTTAGGCGTTTGTACGGTCACGTCTTCCCATTTGTGCTTCAGGCGGTAAGGCAGATCGATGTGTCCGTCCACGATGATGAACTCATGCGCCAGCCGGTCAGCCTCGGCTTTCAGGTCCACAGGTTTTGATTCGGCGCTTTTGATGACCGTACTTTTCTTTTTATCCGAGCAGGAAAAAGTAAAAAGCAGAACGGCCAGAAGGAGGAGTTTAAATTTCATGACAATGTGATTAAATTTTTTTGAGTATCAGGCCTTTGAAGAGTGAAAGGTGTCCGGTTAATGACCCTTTTCATCATCCTGAGGCGCCGATGTGATTTCCATATCCTGTAAAATTACGTCTTTTTTGTGATCTTTCAACCTCAGTTCGCGAACGATCCGGCGGGCGTTAGGGTTGTGGGCTGAAAGGAGGATGATCATAATGGCAAACAGAACGGTGAACGGCTCATAGCTCGTCAGGTATAAGCCGGCTGTGATGAATGCGGCACAAGTGCCGTAAACGATATACCGGGTGGTAGTGGCTCTTTTATAGATGTCGAGTTGCCGGGCGAAGTCATTTTCGGCAAGCGCCTGCCCTATGAGATTTTTATAATTTTTATAACTCCAATAGAGCAGCAGGCCGCAGACGGCCATTACCGGAAGGAATAAAACGTGGTGCCAGGCTCCGGGGATAATTTCCGGCAGTTCGTTATGGGTTGATTCGAGGTATATGTAAATGAAAGCCACGATCGGCAGGCCCTGGCTGGCAAAAGCGATGTTTTGCAGGGTGCGCACATACGATTTTCCGGTGTATTGTTCGTTCATGTATTAAGTGGCTTCAAATTGCATTGTTGCAAAAATAGACAAATCCTATATTGTCGTCCGATTATAATCACATAAGAGCGAAAAAATCATGAATTACCGCAATATTATTTTTCTTTTCTTCATCGCTGTTGTTGCCGGGGGTATTTTTTCCTGTTCGCGCAAAGCGAAAAAAGCGGCTGAAGGCCCTGCCAGGGATTCGCTGATCATGGAATACCAGGCTCTGCAGGACAGCCTCGACAAAGAGTGGAAGGTGATGATCGAGGATGATGATGAGAAAATCGCCCTGCTGAAAAGGCTGATACTAGAAGTATCATATACCAACAGCTATGACAAGCAGCGGTTTGAAGCATTGAATGAAATGGTGGATCAGTTGAAGCAAATGCGCTACGACCGTGAGTCGATGCGCGACTCGCAGATGATTGATGCCTATGACAGCGCCACCTTTGCCGTCACCGATCAGGTGATTGATTTTGCCAGGAGCCATCCGCGATACAAGGATTTCCCGTTTATGGAAGAGCTTATCAATGAGATCAATCAAAAAAACGACCTCATCCTCATATACAGGGTGCATTACGACAATTGGGCCAAAGACCTGAATGCTTTTATCAAAAAGAGGGGTAAGAAACTGCGGAAATTCGGTCAGGTAGTTCCCGACAAGCCCGTCCCGCTCTTCCAGTTGCCGTCGTGACGGGGGTGTCATTTCTCCGGGCAATGGAGGGATGATTGTTTTCGGCTTGATTTTAAAGAGGAATGTCTGTTGGATTTCTTTTAGATGCCGTTCCTACGGAACTCTATAAACTTTTTCTGTTTTCCAGAGTCTTACGACTCCGGCTAAAATGTGCGCTGCCTAACGGTAGCACGGTCTTAAAAGTCAACTATTTCCAGGTTACAATTATCAACGACAAGCGTGTCAAAGCTCATAAACTTATCCTCTGAAAATCCGGAAATCTTTTTCCGGCAGCTATTGCGTTGATCCAAGTTCATGAAAATTCAATGATTATTTGAGAAAGGAATTATACCATAGGCTTTGGATTTCGCAGGAATCAATGCTAATAATCATAGGCATAAATTCCTTAATAAAAGGTTGGATTGTTTTGTGCCATGAGAAAATGATGATTTTCGGGGTGTCGGATTTCAGGGAGGTTTAACCCGAATAATTCGGGAAATAATAAAGGAAACGCTCAAAGCGCTGATAAACACGGAATTGATGGTCGCTTGATGAATTTCCATTCCTCAAATCCGGGGCATTTTGAAACAAGCGTTTTTCAATGTAAATATTTAAATATCAATTCCTTACTTGCATCATCGCAATCTTTTCATGAATAATCCGGGTTAAACAGGGGCGCAAATCCCTCTTGTTTTCCACATTGGGGAATCCTGTTTGAAAACACGATAATTTTTTCAGGAAAATTATTCGGGCAGGCATATCAAATTGTCTCAACAGGATAGATTCCGCAGGAACGGTATATTTGTGCTAATGAACCACCAGCCATGACC
>WGED01000154.1 GCA_015492915.1 Cyclobacteriaceae bacterium | reverse complement strand
TTTTTCAGCTCTTCAATCTCCCGTTGTTTCATCTGGGCGTAAGCGAGGATTTCCATATTGATCTTGTTGAGGGGATTGCCCTGTGATGCTTTCAGGTCTTCTTCAATAAAAGTGAATTCTTCGGCTTTTAGCTTATTGATCCTGTTATGAATTTTTTCGATCTGGTTAAAGATGAGTTTTTGCACGCCGAAATATGTGAGCAGGATTGCCGAGACAAAAGAAATACTCCATACGAGGAGGTAGGCAATGGGCGGAACGCCTTCGAAAAACAGCAATGAAAGCGTTGTAATAATGCTAACCGCCGAGGCAACCAGCAGCGCTACGCCTTTTGAGTTATAGAGCATTTTTCAGGTCAGTTCGTTTCGAATTTGTAGCCCACTCCTTTTACCGTTTTGATAAACTCTTCGCCGATTTTTTCCCGCACTTTCCTGATGTGTACATCTACCGTGCGCGATACCACATATACGTCGGTGCCCCAGATATGGTGCAGCAGGTCGTCGCGGCTGAATACTTTGTTCGGGTTTTGCGCCAGAAAATGAAGCAATTGAAATTCCTTTTTTGGCAGGGTGATTTTTTTACCTTTTTTGATGATCGTGTAGCTCGTCTTGTCGATGGTGAGATCGCCTGCCTGAATGATGCTCGATTCTTTTGATTTGATGTCGCTGCGGCGGAATATCGCTCCCAGGCGGCTCATCAGCGCTCTTGGTTTTATGGGTTTTGTGATATAATCATCGGCGCCGATTTCAAAGGCCGCTACTTCAGAATACTCTTCCGACCGGGCGGTCAGGAAGACAATAAAAGTATTTTTAAGGTCGGGGATCTCACGCAACTGGCGGCAGGTTTCCACACCGTCCTGATCGGGCATCATGATATCCAGGAGCACCAGGTCGGGCTGGTATTCTTTGGCCGTTTTCACAGCATCCACGCCGTTGGTTACAGTTTTTACTTTGTACCCCTCTTTTTCCAGGTTGTACTTGAGCAGTTCGAGGATATCCTTTTCGTCATCGACGACGAGTATCTTTTTATTCTTTTTATCACTCATTTTCAAAATACAGGTTTGCCTTATGTAAAGGTCGTACTTTTTAAATGACGAATTTAATAAGTATGTATTTATTTCCGAAAAATAGAGCGCCGGCGCCCCGAATCATAACATTTGCTTAATGAGATATTAATGATTGCTTTACCTGATAGGAAGTACAGGTTTCTTGCCCTCGGGGTATTGAAACAGATGAAAAATCATCGATTTCTCATGGAGCTTTATTGCTCATCTCACATATGACCGCAGATCAATTTCGAGGGAACCAATGAGCAGGCTGGCCTTTACCTTCAGTGGGATGCGGTACTTATCGTCAGAAATCCATGCCTTCACGGGATTTTTACCGGCGAAAAAAGCATTTTTGGGCATGATCGGAGAAATGATAAACGAATCAAACTCGCCGATGTCGGTCTTCAGCTTTTCCCGGCCGAGGAATTTTATATTTACCGTATAAGTGGTGTCATCGAAGAAGCCTTTGAGCGAAAAGATTTCATCGGCGCGCATCGTGTCAAAATCAAAGGTGCGCATGTAATAGTAGCCGCTCACGATGTCCTGTACATTGGGCACGGTTTTGAACGTGTCGATCTTCACCAGCACGCTGTCGTCTTTGTCGAAACGGTGCACGATAGCAAGGTTGTTTATCTGATCAAACTCAATGGCTTCCTTTTCCTTGAATTTGCCCTCTTGGGTTGAATGGTAATTTAAGTGCGGGATAAGGGCGGCCGTATCGAGGTAGGTGCCCCACAGGTCGCGCACCCGTGTGATAAAATCGAAAAAACCTTTAGACCTGCCGATGATGTCGATCTTGTAGCATGGCCGACCATGATAAAATTGTATATCATCATTGATTGTCAGTATGGCTTCGCCGGCATTGATAAACCCGTAATGCACGCGGTATTCGAGTTGCTCGCCGGGGATCAGGCAGTCGCTGTCAACCCTGCGGTAGGGATCGTCCCTTTCGCCAAACCCCATGAGCAACACCGTTGTGAAGAGCACGAGCGACAGCACTCGCCTTCTGAATCCCGCACTATGTCTCTCCTGTTCGGTGCTCATGTTTCTATAACGAAGGATATTTTGTTTTATAATCTTCCATCAACCGCCTGATGTCATTGCCGTACTTTTCCTGCAGCTCTTTTTCCAGCAGGTCGTAATCACCCCTGTACCTCAGATAAGACATAAAAAAGGTATTGTTTGGTTTATAATCGAGATAAAAATCCACATATTTTTTTGTGTCTGCCAGGTTGAGCGTATCGATGGTCATGATGATCTTTTTGATCGCGGCAGCTTTCATTTTCTTTTTTGTGCCTATGTCTTTGATGTCCTTCATCGCTTTGTACAGGCTGTCGAGATACATAGCCCCATGCAAAATGTGGTTGGCGAGTATTTTTCTGTCTTCCCATTTTTGCCGGTACTGCCGTAGTATTTCACTGTTTTCCCCGTATTGGGCCCTCAGGTAGCGCTCCGTGCCTTTTACGCCGACAAAAGTGGCCAGATTTTCATTGAATTTCACACTGTCTTTGACGAACAATGTGCCGTGGGTGAGTTCATGGATGATCAGCTCTGCAAAGCCCGCCTCGTCTTGCGCGAGCATGTTTGAAAGGATAGGATCCGTGAGCCACCCAAGCGTGGACCACCCGCCGGCGGTGCGCACATTGGTGTCGTACCCTTCGGCAGCGAGTTCCAAAGCAAGGGCATTGGCTCTTTCCTCATTAAAAAAACCTTTGTATGAGAAAGTGCCGATAATGGGAAACTTCCACTTTTTGGGCTTCAGCTCAAACGGTTCACAGGCGGTCACCACAAACATCAGTTCCCTGCCCTGCTGGTCATAGACAGTGGAATAGTTTTCCGAAGGATTGATGCCCAAAGAATCAAAGGCAAACCGCTTGATGTCATCGATGAGCCTGAGGTTGGCCTTGAGTGAATCGGGAAAGGACGGGTCACGCAGCACTTCCTCCACAGGCTGTGCCTCGCGGATGATTTTCAGTTGCCCTTTGGCCTGCTCAATGCCGTAAACCAACAAGTCATAATTGAGCACCGCCAGAATGACGAGGAGGATTGCTATGGAAAAAAAGCCTTTTTTTAACAATTTCTTCATATGAGGTCAACGGCAAAAAATGCGGCTGCAATATATCTTTTTTTCATGAACGCCGCTCAACACTGAACGAAGAAGGATGGAATATGGTGTGCAACGGATATCTAAAATGTGACAAAGAGGTAAAACTGTGGGGAGACAAAATAAGCGGAATTACTTCAATGACTTTATCTCGTTTTTAAGGCGCGGCAGGTGTTTTTTTATTATTGCCCAGACGATAGCATTATCGATATTATCATAGGCATGTATTAAGCG
>WGED01000153.1 GCA_015492915.1 Cyclobacteriaceae bacterium | reverse complement strand
ACCTTAAGCATCCGGATGACGTCCCCATTAATAAAAATGAATTAAAAAATCTTCTTTCCGACATTATTCAAGGTAATAAGCTCTATTGCAACAGCGATCTGAGTGAAGGCCGAAAAGCGGAAATCTGGGAAATGCTAAACTCAGCCTCGACGGGATCAGAAGTTTTAGTGCCGCTGGTCCCCGTGAATGAGCCTGTAGGTATTATGTATGCTTATACAAGGGAGCCCGGCTTTTTCTCTGCTCAGAATCAGAATTTCATAAGGTTGATCACTAATATGATTGCCCGTACATGGAATATTGTGTATTATCAGGCTCACCAGATCAAGAGCCACAAAAAGGCCGAACTGGAAATGGTAAATCAAAAGAATTTCATGCATGAAATTTTTGACTATTTACCGATCAATATTTTTATCAAGGATGAGGAAGGTAAATTTATTTATCTGAATAAAAATTCGGAAGATTCTCATGGATTCAGACTGGAAGACGTAAAGGGCAAAACAGTCCGGGAGATCTATCCGAGGCCGATTTCTGCAGAACTTGAGAATGATGATAAATTCATCAGGAAGAATAAGCGATCGCTCATCAAGGAATATGAACTGGAGATAAAAGGAAGAAAACGGTACTACATCATTGGCAAAAAGCTGATGCACACGGCAGACCAGCGTGAATTGCTCATCGGATTTGCTGTGGATGTGACGCAAAACATTCTCGCCAATAAAGCGATTGAAGAACAGAAGAAATTCTTTCAACAGATATTCGATACCGTTCCAAATTACATTTACGTCAAAAATAAAAACGGCCGGTACATCATGGTAAATGAATCCGGCGCCCGGCATTTTGGCCTCACCAAAGAGCAAATACTTGAACCAAACGCCATCGATCCGGAGGAATTTCGGATTGACCTGAAACTCAATGATGAAACGGATAAGACGGTATTGGAAACAGGAAAATCGTTGGAATACGAAGAGGCCATTATCTTGAAAAACGGGGAGAAACGATGGTATCACACTACCAAAAAACCGCTTCCCGATAAAGATGGTAATGTAAATATTCTGGGTATATCAGTCGATATCACGGAAAGAAAAAGGCACTCCGATGAACTGATCAAAGCCAAGCAGGCCAAAGAGCAGTTTCTGGCTAACATGAGCCATGAAATCCGCACACCGATCAATGGTATCGTCGGAATGGTGAACCTTTTGGAGGAGATTCCCGCCACGGAGGAACAAAAAAAATATCTCCACGCCATCAAGACCTCCTCTGAAAACCTGCAGGTTATCATCAATGATATTCTCGACCTGTCAGCCATAGAATCGGGAAATATTAAATTCGAGCGTATCAACTTCAACCTCAGGACATTCTTCAATACGCTCATCAGTTCATTTAATTACGCCGCAAAGCAAAAAGGTCTGAGTATTACCCTGAACTTTGACCCTTATATCGACGAGGTTGTGATCGGCGATCCGGTTAGGCTGAATCAAATAATGTCAAACCTCATTGGCAATGCCGTTAAATTCACAAAGCGCGGATATGTAAAGGTTTATGCACTCAAGCTTGAAGAGAAAGACGGAATCGGATTGTTTCAGTTCATAGTGGATGATTCGGGCATAGGGATACCTGATGATAAGCTGCAGAAAGTATTTGAAAATTTTGAGCAGGGCGATGCCGCCATTACCCGTAAATTCGGAGGTACAGGTCTCGGACTGGCTATTGCCAAGCAATTGGTGGAAGCGCAAAACGGTACCATTAAAGTTGAGAGCAAAGTTGGTAAAGGCACTAAATTCACAGTAAATCTGCATTACGAGATTGGAACAGCAGAAAATGATGAAAATGGTCAACGGGAAGTCGCAGACTTTGAAATGACAGGCAGTGAGGAGCTTGATCTGTCAAAGTACAGGTTGCTTTTGGTAGAGGACAATGAGGTGAACCTCCTGTATACAAAAAAAATATTACAAAAGTGGAACTGTACACCTGATGAAGCCAAAAACGGCCTTGATGCTTTAGAAAAAGTGAAGGAAAATGACTATGATCTCATTTTGATGGATGTGAGGATGCCGACGATGGACGGATTTGAGGCCACTAAATTTATCCGTGCCAATTTCAATCATCCTAAATCAAAAGTACCCATTATTGCTCTCACAGCCAATGCCATCAAAGGTGATGACAAGCGTTGTTTCAGTGCCGGCATGAACGATTACTTATCCAAACCTTTCCAGCCTGAAACATTGAGGAATAAGATTATCTCTAATATGCATTTGGAAGGGTTTTCAAAAAAAATCAGTGTACAGACTATTGCACCTCAGGATCCGCAAAAAACGACCGATCTCTCCTACCTCAAATCCATGAGTGATAATGATACTAAATTCATAGTCGAAATGGTACAGTCCTTTATCAATCAAACACCTGTTGATCTGTCGAAAATCAAGGACCATTTTTCTAATAACGAACTGGAGGAAGCGGCCAATCTTCTCCACAAGATGAAACCCTCCATCGCATTCATGGGAATTCATCAATTAAAAGACCTGATCGTAGAAATGGAGGCCAATGCCCGCCAAGGCGATTCTGCCATATTAGAGAACCAGATAAAGATTTTCGAAAGAATCTGCATGGAGGCCATCGCAGAGCTCAGTGAAGAAGTGGTTTCATTCCAATAACTGTTCTTATCGACTATGCTTGTCACATGAGGTGTCTCTGATTTTACCTTGAACCCAAAATTATCTTTTATTGATAAACAATAAATAAATATTGTTTTATAAAAACTTCTTTTTATCTTTGACGTATCAAAAAATAAAAAGATAATATCATGGAAACACGAAAAGCACCATTAAGCATCAGGATCATTTATTGGTCTACGAATCTCGTCCTCGGGCTACTATCACTCGTTTTTGTAGCCTTCATTGCATTTAATATTTTGCTCTATACCGACATCATCGGTAACGATATACAATTGCATATCCAGTTGCCGGGAAAGCTGGATCTGAATGAAACAGGGGTACTGAATCTTACGGATCAGGAAGTCCAGGTGGAGCTGGTTGAGATATCAGGCAAGCTTCATTTTATCAATACACCGACAACGATCACAAAGAAAATTGCGCCGGTCATCATGGTTGTCATACTGATCATCGGGTATTTGACTTATACATTCCGGACGTTTATCAAAAATGTAAAAAACGGAAATGTATTCACACTAACGAACATTGCGCTACTCAAAAGGATTGCTTACGGCCTGGTCGGATACTGGCTGTTTTACATCATTTATATGAGCCTGATGTTTCGCTGGATCACTCAGAATCTGGAGTTCGAAAGTATCAGGATCAGCAGTGAATTTTCCACAGAATCCTGGGCGTTGGTTATTGCGTTGCTCCTCTGGGTGCTTGCACATATATTCAAAACAGGTTTGGAATTGAAAGAAGAAACGGAATTAACTATTTAGCTATGGCTGTTATCGTAAATCTTGATGTAATGCTCGCCAAACGTAAAATGAGCCTGACGGAATTGTCGGAAAAAGTGGGCATCACCATGTCAAACCTGTCTATTCTAAAAAAGGGAAAGGCCAAAGCTATTCGGTTCTCAACGCTGGATGCGATTTGCGAGGTGTTGCAATGCCAGCCCGGGGATATTCTCGAATACCGGCCGAACGAAAAATAATGGAGGGATCATGGAAGCCATTGAAAACAATCAAATAAAAGGCATGTCAAAGATCACAAATCTTGTCACATTCACCCTGTTGATGCTGCTCTTCGACAGGATGTACCATCAGGCTGGACAAATCCTGGAGTTTATACGCAACCTGCTGGAAGGCCTGATCTTTTAACCCATGAGTTTCAGGCATTTTTTCAGGCTGTCGCGCCAATATGGGATAGCAAGGCCAAAAGTATTCTTGATTTTGGATTTGTTCATGACGCTGTAATGCGGCCGTTTTGCCGGTGTCGGATAGTCGGCGGTGTCAATGGGTTTCAGATCAATTTCGATGGACTCGATATCGAAGATGGCTTTGGCGAAATCATACCATGAAGCCACCCCTTCATCGCTGTAATGAAAAATGCCCCGTTTCTCATGGTTTTCCTTCTCAGGCAATTCATTGATAATATGCATAATAGCCAATGCCAGATCGGCAGCATAGGTTGGCGTTCCAATCTGATCGGAGATCACGCTGAGCTTGTTGCGCTCCTTTCCGAGGCGCAGCATGGTTTTGACGAAGTTATTACCAAAAGTGCTGTAAAGCCATGAAGTTCGGATGATTATTGTCTGCGGGTTTTCACCGAGGGCTGCCTGTTCGCCATACAGTTTTGTCTGCCCGTACACACTCACGGGATTCGGCAAATCTTCTTCGGTATAAGGCACCCACGCCTTTCCGTCAAAGACAAAATCCGTCGAAATATGAACCAGCGTACTGCCGTGCAGTGAGCAGGCACGGGCAAGGTTTCTGACCGTACCGACATTAATGGCTTCAGCCATTTCCTTATCATCTTCAGCCTTGTCAACGGCTGTATATGCCGCACAATTAATGCAGAAATCAATCTTATGACTGTTAAAAAAATCATGAACGGCACCGGTATCTGTCAGGTCCAATTCCCCAATATCGGTGAAGATAAACTCCATATCTGAAGAAGGCGCCAACAGGCGCAATTCGGAGCCAAGCTGGCCGTTGGCGCCGGTAACGAGAATGGTGGATGCTGATCGGTTTTTCATGCGGTTAAATTTTGGCACAAAATATCTAAAAAAGGCGATAACTAAAACTAAAGGTGGCCTGTCCGAAGAATAAGCACCCTTAAAAGCGGCATTGAATTTATTTGCCCCGGGCCTTCCGGAGTATTCCCGTCAAAAAAATGCCCGTTATTTCATGATTCTATTCCATGAAATCAACCTTCCCGGTATCGATATTGTACATAGCCCCAACGATACTGATATCTCCGTTTTGATACATTTCAGATAATATCTTGCTTTCCCTTTTTATTCTGCCGATCGATTCCAGTACATTTTGCTCCGCCACCTTATCCGCGTTACTGTCCGATCGAGCGAGCCTTACTTTTTCAATGGCCGGTTTTATTTTTTGCAGCAATAAAGTGATATTTCCCAGTTCGAAACCACTGTATGCTGCCGATACGGCACCGCACTTTGTGTGCCCCAAAACAAGAATCACCTTGGCTCCTGCCACTTTGCAGGCATATTCGAGGGAGCCTAAAACATCTTCATTCACAATATTTCCGGCAACCCGGACATTGAAGATATCTCCGATGCCCAGATCAAAGACCAGTTCTGCCGGCACCCTCGAATCAATGCAACCCAGCACGGCAGCAAAAGGGTACTGTCCCCCACTCGTCTGCTCCACCTGGCTTGCCAAATCCCTCTCCACTCTTGCATTTTTCACAAATCGTTCATTGCCTTCTTTCAGGATACTGAGTATCTCTTCCGGCCTGAGCTTTTCCCGGATATCTTTTGTTATGGTTTGCATATATTATTTTCCGTTTTCAGTGACCTTGAAATGCTCCAGTGGTTCCGTGGTCTTGTTTTTATACAAATCAACAACCGAAACACGAATATCTCTTGCCTTCGCATTGATTATAAAATCTTCAATTATTTCACATACGTCGGGGTGGATAAACTTTGTGTTCGAAGCATCGATTTCAACAATGGTTTCATTCGGTATCTGATCGAGTGACTTCAATATCGATGCTTTATTTAAAAATGTCACATCCTCCGACAAAAGTATCTTTATCCTGTGCCTCCCCTCAAGTTTTTCTTTTGTCAGTTGATAGGGTACTTTATAGTTGTTATACAGAATAATCGAAATTGCCACAACCATTCCCAGCCCGATACCTATCAACAAATCTGTGAATACGATCGCAAGCATGGTAACCAAAAAAGATATAAACTGTCCTTTGCCCTGGCGGTGCATCCTCCTGAATAATTCAGGCTTGGCCAGCTTATAACCGACGGTCAGCAGAATCGCGGCGAGACTGCTTAACGGAATCATATTCAACACTTGCGGAATAGTAATCACACTGACAAGCATCATAATGCCATGTACGATGGTGGAGGCTTTCGTCTTTCCGCCTGTTTGCTGATTTACCGAACTCCTCACGATCACCTGGGTAACAGGCAAACCACCGATGAGGCCCGAAATCACATTACCGACTCCCTGGGCCCGCAATTCACGATTGGTCGGCGTTATTCTTCTGTAAGGATCTTGCTTGTCGATCGCCTCGACACTCAACAACGTTTCGAGGCTGCCTACCACGGCAATCACTACGGCTGTAATATAAATCTGTGTATTACCCAACGCGCTGAAATCGGGAAAGGTAAAATTGCCCAGAAAATCTTCGAAACTGCCTGCTATCGGCAACGCCACCAGGTGTTCGGTACCTATGCGCAGTTGAGGATTGCTTTCAAAAATCTTATTAAAAAGAATACCGATCACCACCACCACCATCGGGCCGGAAAATACTTTAGTCCATTTCAGCTTTTTAAACGCTTTGGTTTCCCATAGTATCAGAATAAAAAGTGACACAGCCGTCACGATGATCACCCCGGGGTGAATGTAATCCACCATCTTCATGATTTCGGAAAAGGTATTTTCGCCGTCGACCTGGAAAAAGCTGAAATCTCCTTCCGGATCAACATCATACCCGAATGCGTGTGGTATCTGCTTGAGGAAGATGACAATTCCGATGCCCGCCAGCATGCCGTGAATCACAGCAGAAGGAAAATAATAAGCCACGATTCCCGCTCTGGCAAAACCGAAAATCAGTTGCAATATTCCCGCCAGCACCACGGCAACGAGAAATATCTCGAAACCACCGAGGTCGGTGATGGCATTGAGCACGATCACGGCCAGCCCTGCCGCCGGACCACTCACGCCTAACGGCGATCCGCTCAGGGCACCTACCACAATACCGCCAATGAAACCGGCGATAATACCGGAATACAAGGGTGCACCAGAAGCCATGGCAATGCCGAGGCTCAGAGGCAATGCGACGAGAAAAACAACAATTCCCGCCGGAATGTCATACTTTAAATTCTTCAGGGGATTTAAATTATCGGATGATTTCATGATTTATTTGGGGTTTTCAAAAAAAGGATTAAAACATCTGAACTTAGGAGAACAAAATATAAAAATTTTCAAAATTTTATAACTGCAAATTTTGGGCGCTGAAACATAGTTACCATAACATCATAAAGATTCAAATGTTTTAACCCAAAATTCTCACCAGGATTTCGTTATGAGAGGTTAAAGTACAACTTGT